>JBAVJG010000045.1:0-2865 GCA_049687655.1 Anaerolineales bacterium
TTCATCAACAGGGTAATGCTATGCAATTTACTCCTTTATATCTGCCAATTTTTTTCTAATTTCAAACCGCAGCGGGGACAAGACTCGATACCCTTTCGGACACTTTGCCCATTCGGGGCGCTTTTCCCCATTTGGTGCACCTACTTTATTTTCAAAGATGGAAAAGATCCAACGATTCCAACAAGCTCCGCTTATTTTGAAGTGGCTTTCAATGGAAGCATAGATGGTGTTCCAATCAAAGAAAAATATTTTGGCGGCTTCATTGAAAGAAAAACAAAATCTGAAAAACTTGGTGTTGAATTATTTATCGAGCCGCAAATTGAGAAAAGCCCGGGCGCTGGAGTTTGCCTGCCAGAGCAGGTCAGCCAGGAATTCCCGTGTATGGGTCTGTCGTGTGACGATCAGGTAGGTTACCAGCGCGCAACCTTTGGGGCTCTTGAGCAATTCGGAAGGTTCCCCGTCCGTTTCAATGTTCAGCAAACCCAGCAGTTTGAACTGCAGCGACATAAGCTTATTCCCTTTATTAAGTCCACCCACCTACCGCACATGGCGGGCTTCGGGACATACCCCGTTTTCCAAAATATTTATGGCCTTATGGCATCAGTCACAAGTTAAGGGTTTGAAAGTTCTGTCAAGAGATTTGGTATGAACACCAGTGGCGATGGGTTTTCGCCTTTATGTTTTCGTTTTAGGATGCCCAGAAACTTAGCTTCCGTCGCCAAATAAGCAACCACATCGTTGGTTTCGCCACGTTGTCGGGCAGTCGTGAAAAAGTAGAGGCTGCGGTAGACCATCTCAATGGAAATGGCAGAGAAAGGTTGGTTGAGCGCTTCCGCCACGGCATCGGTCAGGTCAATCAAGATGACATATAACAGCCAGGTTGCCCAAACCTGCATTTCGACCGCATTTTGGGCACCACACCAGAAATAAGCCAGACCCAGCAGGCGCTTGACGATATTGTAGGCATCTTCAATGCGCCAACGTTGCCAATACAAGGCAACCACGTAAGCCGTGGGCAGCTTCTTATCATCCAGTTCATTGGTCAGGTAGCGATACCATTTGCCGCGATACAGGATTTCGATCAAACGAACCTGTTGACGAGTCTCATCTTTGCCAATCCAGACCAGGTAATCGTGCACGGCAGCGGTTTTGATGAGGGTGCGCTCAAGGGTATAGGCTAGATTCGTTTTGCCGCGCGTGATGAATTTGATCTGTGCCTGCGTGAGTTTGCTAAACATCGTGAAGTTGATGTAGCCTTTGTCGAAAATGAGCAGACTGCCCGCCTTCAAAACCGATAAAATATCCGTCCAGAAACCCTGATCATGTGCTTTTGGGTCATTTTCATACCAAATCTTTTCCGGTAAACGGGTACACAAGTCCAAGAGTGCTGTCATGCGCCCTGCCAATGGGTTTTCGGGCAGGTCTTGCAACAACCCAATTTTGCGAATGAGCGCATCTAAGGTCGATCCGTCTACTGCCAACACGGCTCGATACCGCTCTGCCGCCCAAACCAGTTCAGCAGATAAGGGACGCTCTCGTTCCATCCAGCGTTCACACATGACCGGCAGGATCTCCAGCAACACCCGCAAAAACAGTTCGGACGGTAGACTGCTCAGTCGTTGCGACAGGGCTTGTTGACTGACTTTCCTGGGTTGTTCCCATAAAACCGCCTCTTTTTGTACCAGGCGCGTCAGTGCACTTACGCTTCCAATCTGCCGCCAGATCATCTCGAGCACAAATGCGACCATGACTACAAAACTCAACGTGCGCTCGCGCAGACCCAGACGATGAAAGTAACTCACCTGGGCTAAAGTGGCAGGATGGACAAGTTCTTGAATCCGTTCCTTAATCTGATCGTCCGAAGGCGCTGCGATTGGCTGACCGGCACGGTTTTTCTGGATGGCACGTGTGTGCCGAACACTACTGGCTTTTCGGGGTTGTTTTTCTTCGCTCATGAGAGCGAATTTACCCGAACTCAGCCGCTATGTCCATTCTTGACAGATTGTTAAGGTGCTTAACTTGTGACTGATGGCCTTATGGACACTTTTTAGTCGAAAAGTTTCCCGAAACACTGCACATTTCTGCCGCCTACGTGCCGCCTACGTTCTTTTACGAAATTTATACCCGTATTCTAGATATGTACCCCGCTGCAATGGTAACGGTAACCTTGTAGGTGCTTGTATGCTAGCTGAGTTATGATAAAAGATAAATTTTTTTTGGTTGGCCACGGATAACTGGTTTTCAGGGGGCAGGTCAACTCTATTTGCTTGACAATGCCCAAGCCCAGGGAAGCGCCCCCATCTGTTTGATAAAGAGCACCACAACTAAGCTTGAAACAAGGTAGATATGATTGACGCTGGCTCTAATCCACCACGGGCGATTTGATAAGTCCATACTCAATGCTCGACCCAAGACAGCTCCCACACCAAGTACAAAAAACCAGGGCGTAAATAGAAAGGCAAAAGAGCGACGGATTGCCATTGTTGCCAAGTCGTGAATGCCGCCCGAGACGACAAAGGTGATCAAATAGGCCGCCACCGATGGCAAAACCTGTCGCAATGGCGCATAAACATATTTCCCTAATCCGTAACCCCATATCGGATTCCAATATTGCCAAAAAGCAGCAAAAGAGGTTGCGCCCAAAGAGCGATACAACATGTTTGGCAGTGATTTGGCGTCTCCCAAGGGAACGCCATTGCGAAGGTGAACATACTGCGCCAGCGATAAGTTTTGCTGTTGCCAGTTTTGAGAATTTTCTATTTGAATGTTTTCCATGCTGTTGACTACCTTGTCATCTTCCAAAACCAACGCCCAGCCATACCTGACCGGACGCTGGTGAGATATGAAACAACTGCTCTGATTTAT
>JBAVJG010000046.1:0-6848 GCA_049687655.1 Anaerolineales bacterium
GTGACCGCCGACTCATCCTTGAACTTCATCGTATCGGCCGCCTCACCCAGGACTTTCTGCCTGTATTCCGCTATAGTGACAAAGTTCTCGCGTTGGCGTTGTTCCGTTAACCACTGCAAATCTTCAAGGTATTCCGGCCTGACCTGTTCGACTTTCTTGAGCAGGTTTTCTAACTTTCCGGCTGCTTTGGCTTTGATGTTGATCTCTTCCGGTGTGCCGTACTTGGCAACCACATCCATAAAGCCCTGCATGACTTTGCTGTCCGGGTCGAGCAGTACACTGTTGATGGCCTCCAACCGCCCGGCGGGGATTTTTAGCATTTCACGATATTTGTTATCCATTGTTCTCCTCATTTGTTGTGTCATTGCGAGCCGCCTAAAGCGGCGTGGCAATCTCATGTTGCGAGGAGATTGCTTCGTCGCTACGCTCCTCGCAATGACACATGAGCCTAATCCAACATCTTTACCAGTTCATCGTACTCTTCATCCTTCATCCCGAACCAATTCTCTTCTGCTGGGAAGGTCTTGTCGATGACTTCATCGTGATAGGCTGTCAGTCCCTTCAAGATGACTTCCCCCGCATTGCCAAATACCTTGGCCATCTTGGGTTTGAACTTTGGATACAGGCCGAACATGTCGTGATAGATCAGCAACTGACCGTGTGCATCCGGCCCTGAGCCCAGCGACATGATAATGCAGTTCTCGGCACGTTCGGTGATCAGCTTGCAGATGCGGTCGGGCACCATCTCGAGCAGAATGGCAAATGCCCCGGCTTTTTCGAGCGCCTTTGCGTCGTCAATGATGCGCTTCGCCAATTCAGCAGATTTGCCCTGGACGCGGAACCCGCCCAAGGCGCTGACGGATTGCGGCGTCAGACCGAGGTGGCCGATGGCCGGGATGCCAGCCTCGGCAATGCCTTTGATGCGGTCGGCCATAGAGGCGCCGCCCTCCAGTTTAATGGCATCCGTTCCGGCTTCTGCCATGAAGCGTCCCGCATTTCGGATGGCGGTCTCGATCGAGGGTTGGTAGGTCATGTAGGGCATGTCACCAACCACAAAGGCAGTCGGCGCGCCGCGTCGCACAGCCTGCGTGTGGCGGATCATGTCATCCATCGTGACCGGCAAAGTCGAGTCGTAGCCGAGCATGGTCATGCCCAGGCTGTCGCCGACCAGGATCATCTCGATTCCAGCCTGCTCCTGCAGGTAGGCGGTGGGATAATCGTAGCAGGTCAGCCAGGTGATGGGTTCGCCGTCCGCCACTTTTTTGAAGAGATAGGGGAGCGTGATCTTCTTGCGGGGTTCAGACATTCATTCCTCCGGAAAGATTTAGTCTTGTGACATTTTTAGTATAGAGGAAAAAACTCAATGATGCAATTGATAAAAATCACCTTTATAATTTACATCTGCTTCAACGACTGAGGTGATGAATGAGAATTGAGAGCCTGACATTTTTCCGTTTCATCGCGGCATCTATCGTAGTTATTTTCCATTACGGGAGAGCAACTGCATTAGCAAGTATTGCACCCAGGTTTCTAACAGCCGGCCCGGAAATGGTCACTTTCTTTTTTGTGTTATCAGGTTATGTTCTGATGATCGCTTATTGGAACAGAGATCTTCATACAAAAAAATTCTTTCGTGTACGAATAGCCCGAATTGCACCTATCTATTATCTTGCCTTATTGGCGGTACTTTTTCTAGAGTCTACAGATTTTGGGAAGCGTGCTATCCTCTTGAACACACTTTTTTTGCAATCCTGGTTTCCTCCTTATCCATTGTCCATTAATATCCCATCCTGGGCAATATCGATTGAAATGTTCTTCTATTTTTCTTTCCCATTCGTATTCTGGATGTTAAAGTCGAAATCCCCTCAACCTTTTATATTATTGGTAGCAGCATTTTCTTTTTGGCTTTTCACTCAATTGATATTGATCAATCTATTTAACTCACCGTTTTATCAACCTTTCCCCTCTATCTCACATGACTTGATTTTTTATTTTCCGCTTTCCCATCTTTCAACCTTTCTCCTCGGCGCGGCGGGCGGGTACTATTACCTGAGTGGAGACCGAAAAACTATCAATAATAACTGGCTTCTCATGTTTGTATTCCTGGCAACTTGTGTTGCAATCTTTTACGCGATCTCAAATGAGGGCGCCTTGGTTAGATTGTTTGGAACGCATATTCCGTTTGCTGCCGGTTTCTTTGCCCCACTATTTACTCTCTTAATTCTCATAGCAACCTATGCACAAAAGACACTATTGCTCCGTTGGCTCGGTAATCGTTTTTTTGCACTGCTGGGAAATGCCAGCTACGCCATATATATTTTTCAATTACCTTTCAAGCAATTTATGGATGTTTATATATTTCCAGCCCTGGAACTTTCTAACGACGAGTTTTCTTTTTACATTTATTTTGTGGCCCTGATTTTATTTTCAGTTCTGGTTTTTCTCTTGCTTGAAAAGCCTGTACAACAATTGCTTACAAAGAATCGTAAAATGAGTGTAGGAATCAATTAAGGATTTGTGATTTACTACAAATCTTCGCAGACAGATAAATGTATCAGGACTTACTCAATAATACGGCGGAAGCCCGAAATTAAGGGGGGCGTACGCTGCAAGCCCCCCTTAGTTTCGGGCTCTTTTCGCAATGAGTGAAGAAATTACATTAGGAACATAATCCAGCATACTTTAGCTACTCGTAACATATTGGTGATTATGGTATCCTCCCTGCTCCACCATGAATTCTATTCTACGACTCCGCTCTTTCATTCGGCCTTACCTGCCCCAAATCCTGCTCAGTTTGCTTTCACTGGCTACCCTGACAGGCCTGTCCTTGCTCGTGCCGCGCATTATCCAACGAGTGATCGATGAGGGTATAGTAAGCGCTCAATCCGGTGTTCTGGTCAGTTCGGCCCTGCTCCTGCTTGGCCTCGGCTTGCTGACCGCTGCACTGAACGGCTTCCAGCGGTACATCTCCGAATGGATTGGCGGCCATCTCGGTTACGATATCCGCAACCGGTTGTATGACCACATCCAGCATCTTTCCTTCTCTTACCACGATCACTCCCAGACAGGACAGTTAATCTCGCGCTGTATCGAAGACGTGCGTTCGGTGCAAACCTTTATCGGCAGTTCCATCGTCGAGTTGGCGCAGATGGTTTTCCTGCTCTTCGGAGCGTTGGGCATCATGTTCTCCGAGAACTGGAACCTGACGCTGATCGCTATCGTACCCATCATTCCGCTGGCAATAATCACGCTCAACTTCGGCAAGCATGTGTCCGAGCTGTTCTTCAATGTGGATACCGCTCTGGGCGACCTTTCCGCGCGTTTGCAGGAAAACGTCACTGGCGTGCAGGTGGTGCGAGCTTTTGCACGCGAGCCTTACGAGATCGAGCGATTCGACGAAACCAACCGCGACTACTACGATGCGCGCGTGCGAGTTATCACCTCCTGGGCGCAGGTCATGCCCACCACCGATTTCCTGGTGACGGCCTGCACCATTCTGATCCTGTGGTTTGGTGGGCAGATGGTCTTCGGGGGCACGCTTACCATCGGCGAACTGGTGGCTTTTAATGCGTACGTGCTCATGCTGGCCGCCCCTGCCCAGCAACTGACCTGGCTGGTCAACGGCGCCGGGGAGGCGGCTGCCGGGGCGCGGCGCGTGCTGGAGGTGCTGGATACTGAGCCCGAGATCGCCTCTCCAGCGCATGCGGTGCAGCTCTCTATGTTACGCGGCGAAGTGGAATTCCGCGATGTGACCCTGGTTTACCAGGACGAGAAAAACGCTTCGCTCGTGGACGTGAACCTGCGCATCCAACCCAATCAACTCATCGCCCTGATCGGGCCCACCGGCTCGGGCAAGACCAGCCTCGTCAACCTGATCCCGCGCTTCTATGATGTGACGCAGGGCGCGGTGTTGGTGGATGGATATGACGTCCGCAGGCTGGATCTGGTGGGGTTGCGTAAACAGATTGGCATCGTGTTGCAAACCTCGCTCTTGTTCTCAGAGAGCATCCGTGAGAACATCGCCTTTGGCCGCCCGGACGCAACTGATGAAGAGGTCATCGCCGCGGCAAAAGCAGCCCAGGCGCACGAGTTCATCACTGCCTTGCCCGAAGGCTACGGGACCGTGGTCGGTGAGCGCGGCATCACACTCTCCGGCGGACAGCGCCAGCGGGTGGCCATCGCGCGTGCCCTGCTGATGAACCCGCGTGTCCTGATCCTGGATGACTCGCTCTCCAGCGTGGACACGCAGACAGAGAAGCTGATCCAGGAGGCGCTGGACAAGTTAATGGAAGGCCGCACTACCTTTGTGATCGCGCACCGCCTGAGCACTGTCCGCCGTGCAGACCTGATCCTGGTGATGGATAAGGGTCGCATCGTACAGCAGGGCAAGCATGACGAATTGCTTAAGCAAGGCGGACTGTACCGTGAGATCTATGATTTGCAGTTGAAAGACCGCGCCCGCTTTGCGGAGGAGATGCAGGAATTGCAGCCCGTGCAAGTTGAGAGACGGAGGTCAGGCTCGGATGATTTTGATGATTTCCGCCCTGAGCGGAGGAAGGAATGATAGCGACGATCGTACATCTGCCCCGGCGGGCGATGCCGGGGGCTGAAGGGTGTAATATCCGCACCTCGACTTCGCTCCGTTCGGTGAGGAAAACACTTTATGTCCTACTACGTTTATATCCTCAAATGTGCTGACGGCTCGTATTACACAGGTAGCACAGATGATTTGTCAAAAAGATTATGGCAACATCAGGAAGGTGTTACTCCAGGTTCCTACGCATTCTCTCGCCGTCCGGTTGAATTGGTTTGGAACGAAGAGGTTTCTACATATCGCGAGGCACTAACTCATGAACGCCAGATCAAAGGATGGTCGCGGGCAAAGAAAGAGGCGCTTATCCGAAATGATTTTGAAGGAATTCATGAGATTGTGAAAGATGAAAGAAAACGTCGTGAAGCAAAAAAGAGAAAAAATAAAACATAATTCCTCCCTGAGCGGAGCCGCATGTTTTTTGCGGCGAAGTCGAAGGGTGCATATCAAAGGCAATTTGGTATTTTGCACTCTGTCCTTCGACTGCGCTCGCTTTAAGGCTAGCTCCGCTCAGGACGAATAATATATTATGACTCAAACAACCATCGTTCCCCCTGCATACGTAACCCAGTCCGAGGAGATGTACGACCGTCCCATTGACCCGGCCATCGCGCGGCGCCTGTTCGCCTTTGTAGGTCCATACAAATGGCAGATGCTGCTGTCCGCCTTTCTGATGATGGTAGCCACCGGCTCGTCGGTGATGGGACCTTACCTGGTCAAAGTCGCCATCGACGACGGGCTGACGGCTGGCAACCCGGTCGCGCTGCGTAATGCGGTGTTGACCTATCTAATGCTGGCGCTCGTGCGCTGGCTGTTCATCTTCACGCGCGTCAACATCATGGCGCGCGTGGGGCAGTCGGTTATCTATGACCTGCGCAAGGAAATGTTCGAGCGCCTGCAGAACCTGTCGCTCAGTTTCTACTCGCGCTACTCGGTGGGACGCGTCATCACACGCGTCATCAACGATGTGGAAAACCTGCGCCAGTTCATCATCTGGGCCGTGCTGGCCATCGCGCGGGACCTGTTCGCGCTGGCGGGCATCATCATCGCCATGCTGGCCCTGGATATCAAACTCTCGCTGCTGACCTTTATCGCGCTGCCGGTCATGCTGATCATCACGCGTCTGTACCGCAGCCGGGCGCGCATCGCTTATCGCAAGGTGCGCGCGGCCATCTCGTGGGTCAATTCGGTGCTGGCCGAGAACATCAGCGGCATCCGTGTGGTGCAGGCCTTTAGCCGTCAGGCGCACAATTACGCCAGCTACCGCGATTACACCAACCGCTATCATCTGCAAACACTGATCCGCGCGGCCAAGGTGGCGGCCTCATTCCTGCCGGCGGTGGACGTGCTGGGCGCGCTGGCGACGGCGGCGGTCATCTATCTGGGTGGGACAGCCGTATTAGGCCAGTCGATCACGGCCGGGGTGCTGGTGGCTTTTGTGTTGTACATCGAGCGTTTCTTCACGCCCATCCGAGATCTGTCGCGCCGTTACGACACCCTGCAATCGACCATGGCGGGCGGGGAGCGCATCCTGACCTTGATGGATACCGAGGCGGAAGTCAAGGATGCGGAAGATGCCCGTGAAATGGAGACAATTACGGGCGCGGTCCGATTCGAGCAGGTCTCCTTCCATTACAGCGACGATCCTAGCCTGGTCCTTGACGATATCGATTTTGACATCCGGCCAGGTGAGACGGTCGCCTTCGTGGGCGAGACCGGGGCTGGCAAGACCACCATTATCAAGCTGCTGGCGCGCTTCCACGATCCGACCCAGGGCTGCGTGCGCGTGGACGGCCACGACCTGCGCACGGTGACCCAGGCGGGGCTGCGCCATCAGATGGGGATCGTGCTGCAAGACCCGTTCCTGTTCAACGGGACGGTGGCGGAGAACATCCTGTTCGGGCGGCTGGATGCCACGGACGAGGAAGTGATCGCTGCGGCCAAAGCGGTGGGCGCGCACGAGTTCATCATGGCGCTCAAGCACGGCTACGACTCGCCGGTGGAGGAGGGCGGCGCGCTGCTGAGCGTGGGACAGCGACAGTTGATCTCGTTCGCGCGCGCGCTGCTGGCCGACCCGCGCATATTGATTCTGGACGAGGCCACTTCCAGCGTGGACACGCAGACCGAGGGCATCATCCAGCGCGCGTTGGCGCGCTTGTTCGAGGGGCGCACCTCCTTCGTGATCGCGCACCGCCTGAGCACCATCACCAATGCCGACCGCATCGTGGTCATCCACGCTGGGCGCATCCTGGAGCAG
>JBAVJG010000047.1:0-4184 GCA_049687655.1 Anaerolineales bacterium
AATCAGGGGCGTGCTGAGCACGCCCCTGATTTTCGGGGTTCTCTCATTCAATCTGCGTAACTCTTGTCATAAAAGGAAACGATTCATATGATAAAATCGGACAAGATAAGTCCAATTTAATGTTAAGGAGCCAACTCATGACCACCAAGCATCGCCTCGATTCAATTCTTGAAAAATGGGATTTGCTCAAGCACCCCTTCTACCAAGCCTGGAGCGCCGGAACACTTCCAGTCGACGCACTGAAAGTATATGCGTCGGAGTATGGCACATTCATCAACACTCTGGCAGATGGCTGGACTACGCTCGAGGATGCCGAAACAGCGCATGAAGAAAAAGAACATGCTGATCTCTGGGAGCAGTTCGCTACTGCGCTTGAGGCTGAAGTCGGTATCCCTACCATTACGCAAACAACCAATTTAATTGATACCGCCAATAAGCTGTTCGCTTCCCCGGTCAGCACATTGGGAGCCATGTACGCATTCGAGGCCCAACAGCCTGCCACGGCAAAATCAAAACTGGATGGACTCAGAACACATTACTCTCTGCCTGTAGAGGTAGAACCGTATTTCGAAGTCCATTCCGCGAACTGGCATGAATCGGAGAAAATTCTGGAATCAATTGGGAAACTTTCCCTTGAGGAGCAAACAAGGGTTGAAGAAGCCTGCGAAAAAATGGCAGAGGCTCTATGGGATACGCTGACAGGTATCCACGAGGAAACCTGCTTGAATTAACAATAGTTTAGCAACCAAAAAGCGCTGTCCGAATTGACAGCGCTTTTATTGTACAAAACTTTGCTTATCCATCTTCGGCGAATATTGATATTGATCACAACAACACAGGAAGTACGCGGTTCGCAAAGGGTTACCGAAAATAAGGGGTACTCTCATTTAGCTGCGTAAGTTCTGTAGCATTTTTTTGTACTTTACCCTCATCCAGTATAATCAAATCACTTTATGATATTGCAAAAGTGAATGAGTTATGAATCGACTATCCAAATCCACCTCCCCCTACCTGCTCCAACACGCCGAAAACCCCGTTGATTGGCATCCCTGGGGTGAGGAAGCCTTGACAAAGGCCAGTCAGGAAAATAAGCCCATCTTCCTGAGCATTGGCTATGCCGCCTGTCACTGGTGTCACGTTATGGCCCACGAATCGTTCGAGGACCCGGCTATTGCAGCTTTGATGAATGAGCACTTTATCAACATCAAAGTGGACCGCGAGGAACGTCCGGATCTGGACAGCATCTATATGTCCGCCACCCAGGCTATGACTGGTTCGGGTGGCTGGCCCATGTCGGTCTTCCTGACCCCCGACCTGCAACCATTTTACGCTGGTACCTACTTCCCGCCAGTCCGTCGCTACAACATGCCATCATTTCGTGAGGTGCTATTAGCACTGGCTAACGCGTGGAAAAACGAACCGGAAAAGGCGCTGGAATCAGCCCAACGCGTCACTGCTCATATTCAGGGGCAAAGCGCCCTCAGCCAGTTTGAACTCACGCTGAAACTGGAGCACCTGGACGGGGCCGTCAAAACGCTGCGTGAAGGGTACGATTGGGGATATGGCGGCTGGGGTGAAGCACCTAAATTTCCGCAACCGATGACCATTGAATTCCTGCTGCGCCGTCACGTTGCAGGCAATCAAGAGGCGTTGAAACCGGCTGTCCATGTGTTGGAGGCCATGATGCGTGGTGGCATGTACGATGTCGTCGGAGGTGGTTTCTCGCGTTACTCTGTCGACAATTTTTGGAGAGTGCCGCATTTCGAAAAAATGCTTTACGATAATGCGTTGCTTGCACGCGCCTACCTGCACGCCTGGCAGGTTACACAGAAACCTGAATTCAAGCGCGTTGTCAAGGAGACGCTTGATTTTGTCGCCCGCGAGATGACACATCCCGAAGGTGGCTTCTACTCGTCCCTGGACGCCGACTCGGAAGGCGAGGAGGGCAAGTTCTACGTTTGGAGCAGGGATGAGATTAGAGAACAGCTAAAAGATAAAAGTGATTTTTTCGAGGCGGCTTACGGGATAACCGAAAATGGAAATTGGGAAGGCAAAACAGTTCTTCAGCGCGCATTGGATGATGCTACTCTGGCTGCCCGCTTCAACCTAGCTGCTGGTACTGTACCCGCGAAACTTTCTGAGTGCCATTCCAAACTACTCACCGCCCGCGCCAAGCGTGTCCGCCCGGGAACAGACGACAAGGTGCTCACCGCCTGGAACGGGTTGATGCTGGCAACGGTTGCCGAAGCAGCCCGCATTTTTGATGGAGAAGAAAGAACACAATATTCCTCAATGGCTACGCGCAGTGGGGAGTTTTTACTGACTGCCGTGCGGCCCGATGGCCATCTGCACCGCTCCTGGCGAGACGGCAACGTCACAGATGAGGTTTTTCTCGAAGATTATGCCGCGCTGATCCTGGGCCTGTTGGAACTTTATCAAACCGATTTCGAGGTGCGTTGGTTTGCATCCGCATTGCAACTGGCTGACGATATGATCGAACGTTTCAATGACCCTGAGGGTGGTTTCTTCGATACGCCCGCCGATGGAGAGTCACTGGTCATCCGTCCGAAAGCTTTACAGGATAATGCCGTCCCCTCCGGGAGCGCTCTGGCTTGCGAAGCACTGCTCATGCTGGCTGCTTTCTCTGATAGAGGCAGGTATCGTGATCTGGCGGAGAAAGCGCTGAAAAATATTGGCGAGGCAGCCGTCCGCTACCCAACCGCCTTTGCGCGCTGGCTGTCAGCGGCGGATTTTGCCCTGGGAAACGTGAAGCAAGTTGCAGTCCTGGGAGACGCACTGGAGTCAAATCTAGAAGCTTTGATTCGGGTTGTTCGAAGTGAATACAGGCCGAACGTCGTAATGGCTGCATCCGCATATCCCCTAGCAAACGAAGCACCGCCCTTATTATCCGATCGCCCACTTATAAATGATAAAGCTACCGCCTACGTATGCGAGGGTTTTGTATGCCAACAACCTGTCACACATGCAAAAGAATTAAAACAACAACTTGCTTAAACTAAAACACTCTCCACGCAACGTGGAGAGTGTTTTTTTCTTCTGTGTTCGAATTTTAGCTCTCTTCCGACTTTGACTCTTCAGCTTGTTCTGTATCTTCATCGTCTTCAGGGGTTAACCCGTCTTTGAAAGACCGTATTCCCCTGCCGAGTTCGCCTGCAATTTTTGCAATGCGTCCGGGGCCGAAGAGCAGCAAAACAAGCACAAGAACGATGAGTAATTCCGGAAGACCTGGTCGCCAAGCCATATATTTCTCCTTAAATATTGATGATGTTATCGTACCACAATCGAGTTCTTTTGACCATATTCAGGATCCGCGACCCCAGATCACACCTTCGATGATGCGAACCACGCGACGGAGGAACGAGCTGATACGAGCCCACAGGCGATAACGCCGCGGATAAACCTTCTTCTCCGAAGGCAGAGGACCGGTCCACTCTGCCGTAAGCGCGCCCCAGGTAAGGCCTGCCCCGAACCCGACGAACACAATTTTATCTCCGGGCTTGAGTCTGCCATCTTCTGCAGCCTCAACTGTTGCAATCGGGATAGAGGCTGTCGAGGTGTTCCCATATCGGTCTAAATTGATAACAAAACGATCCAACGGCAATTTTAATCCGCGTGCAGCAGCAGCGATAATGCGGATATTGGCCTGGTGCGGAATGATCCAGTTTACATCATCCAGTTCAATTTCCGCAATTTCGAGGGCATCCCTTGTTGATTGCGCCATAACCCGCGTTGCAAAACGGAAAACCTCATTACCATCCATTTCGATATAATGCTTGCCCTCTCTCACAGTGGCTTCAGTTGCGGGATGCTTACTACCTCCGCCCTGAACTATCAACGAGTCGCCGCCGGAACCATCCGAACGCATCACAGCCGAAAGTACGCCCCCGGGCATTTCACTGGATTGTAGAACAAAGGCGCCAGCTCCATCCCCGAATAAAATGCAGGTATTGCGATCCTGCCAATTCACAAAACGCGAAAGGGTTTCTGAGCCGATCACCAGCGCGTTCTGGATGGCACGACTCCGAATGGATTGGGCCGCCATATTGACCCCATAGATAAACCCGGAACAGGCAGCCGATATATCGAATGCCCCAGCCTTATGCGCGCAGATTCGGTCCTGCACCAGGCAGGCTGTAGCCGGAAAAATATGTTCCGGCGTAGAC
>JBAVJG010000048.1:0-19344 GCA_049687655.1 Anaerolineales bacterium
ATCCAGGCAATAGTTGTTTCAGTGGATTGACACAAAGTCAATAGGGAAGTTAGACTACTCATTCGGTTTACATCCTGTCCCCATCAGTATAGGTTTTCGTGGCCAGGAAATACAGCGCTATCCAACGTATTTTTATATAGGCAATTTGGCGTATAAATAGTTTGTAGATACACTTGGATGATAAGTTTCGGGTTTATATTTAGAAAAGAATATCTCTAAAGAAGAGGCTAAAGCGTCACCACTACCATCGCAGCGTGGTACATATCTGGAATACGGGTATAAATTTCGGCCCTCGTTACATCAAACTCAACCTACTGCATAAACGCATCACATAAAGATCAAACGCCACTCCCCGGCTCGAAAGCACGGAGAGTGTTCTTTTGTCAATCAAAACGCAAAAACCTTTAAAGGCTCAATCCTGAATCTTATCCAACGCATAAAAACTTCATCTCCCCGATAGATTTGATTGCACGCGTAACCGGTAACTTCACGCAGAATGTCAGCCCGAACAAGTTTCTCGATATATTGCCGAGAAATAATGAAAAAAATTAAAATCCATAGATTATCCATCGTGGAAGAATCACTCATGCAAGAGTTGATTTACTTCATCCAGATCGAACTCTTCCGGATCAAACTCGCCGCCAACCCACTCCAGGTATTCATTGTGTTCGGGATGATTGGAGTCGGCAATTGCCTCCAAGAAATCATCATAGCCCCACACGCCACCCACATCCTCCGGCGGGCAGGCGCGTTTGCCTTTGATACAAACCGGATATTTCGTGCCCTTTTCTGCAGGTACGATTTTTTCGACCAGGATAGTATGGTCCCAGCTATCGCCAAAATCATATTCGTAAGAAAACTTGCTTTTTTCACGCAGGTCTAATTGGTCCAACCAGTAACGGGTCTCGTTCTTGATGCTTAGATCGCCATATTCATCGTCTTCCGGGTCACTATAAATTTGACCATCAATCGTGAACATGTGCAGGTGGTAGTCTTCCCAGCCCATGACAATTTGAAGGATTTGGTGCAGGTTGTAAAGTGTAATATTTCCCGGAACCAAAATCCTGCGCCAGATGGGCGGCTTCGAATCGTTGAGGGTTACTTTGATTTGGTAGATTGACTGTGATTCAGGCATCGAAACTCCTTCCAAAGACGCATTTGAATGGAATTACACCAACCCCCTCTTTTTCCAGCGAGCTATAAGAGCGGAACGTGATTTGTATTTTTCTACCAACGCTTCCAGCCGGACATCGAAACTGGCTTGCGCACCCTGAAATTCTGCCAGGTTTGCGATTCGCGTTTTGCCAATTCCGGCACTTCTGCGATGTGCTTCTTATGTCTTACTTTGGCCTGACGGTGTGCTTCAGGATGTTCAGGTGGTATTCATCACAGTAGGCTTCGATGACAGGTACATCTACCAGCTCATTTGGGAAACGGAAGGCCAGGCGGTGAGTCCCCCAGTTAGCGAGATAAAGGTAGGCATCGAAATACTTAGCCAGCACTTTAAGAGGATCATGCCTGAAATCGCTCCAATGATAGGTAACAATTGCCTGGGTGGCTGTGATATCAATATAACTGGAAAATCCATCCACCGCATTTTGCTCCTCGGCAGTCAGCCGGCGTCCGAGAGTCTGCCATTCATGGTATTGGTATTCACTCATTAGAAACCTTTTGGTGATAAACTGTGCTCACAGTATAAACGAGAAAAGTATGATAAGAAAGAAAGTATCACTGCCGAAATTTGGAAAACTACCGCCAAAATACAGGTTCATCCTGAATCCATATAAGGATGCAAGATTTTCCACCTGCCCAAACTGTTCCGGAAAAACATTGGTCCGTAAAGTGCCCTTGTTCATCCATGTTCAGCCAACCTACCCGACAACGATCAACAAACATTGCCGGTGTTGCTCCAAATGCGACATCTTGATTGTGCATCAAGATGAACTGGAGCATATGCTGACGTTTACCTTCCAAAAACACGAACCGGAAATCATCGGCAATGAATACCTTGTGCTGGGCACGCTAGAGCCGTCCAGTTGGCGCAAAAGAGAAAAAGAGCCGATCGGATTTGGCAATGTGCAGGAGCACGTGCATGATTTCAAAGAGTATCTGAATGTGAAATACAGTCCCGCCCATTGGGAACCAGCTGACGAGAACGAGTCATGAACATCCTGCATGCCCACTTCCAACCCCCGCAGGAACATGGAAAGCCCAGCGGGGTAATCTTTTGGGCTGAAACCCCCGATGCGCCCCAACCCGTGCCCCAACGTGGACGCACAGCCAAGAACCCCAAACCCAAAGCGCATCCTTTTGCTGCTCATCCCAACCTGGCTGGTGAGAAATGCACCCTTACCCTGCGCTTACCGGCCGTCAAAGGCATTCCACTCCCCTCGCCTAGTCTTATTCACAACTGGAACATCGAAACTGAAAATCCAGTACTTGCCCCTTTTATTGTGGATGGGATCTGGATGCCGCCAGCCGACGCGCTTCCCGTTTTACTGGCTTATTCCCCTTCCCGGCCTGATCCAGGCGCGTCCTATGGACCCGGAACCTGCTTCCGTTATTGGAACATGGCCGCCGCCCTGGTTCTGGAAACCATCGCAGCGCACAAACTCGTCCCGGTGATAGACGGCGAAGATGCCCGCTGGTTACCAGTACTGGACAGCCCTCGTGACGCCCAACGTTTCAGCCAACTCGAGGCGGCCATGCCTACAATTTGTCGCGCTGAGCCCACAGAAGAAGGTGAACATCTATCACCGCGCCTCTTGCTGACAAGCTTTCTCAACATATTTTGCGACTCGCTCGCGCGAGAATGGGGCAAAGCCGCCGCTCCCAAATTCCACCGCAGCGACGATGATCCTGCTTATCGTTGGCTAGAAGCGTTGTTCAGCGAAAATCCCAGAATTCAACTATCACCTAACCAACTGCAAAACCTTGCATCCAGCCACAAAGCCTGGATGCGCAACTTGCATGTCGCCGGTGATGCGGCTTTCCGGGTGACCTTCCGGCTGGAAGCGCCCTCCCTGCAAGAACAACCCTGGCAGTTACATTACCTGATCCAGGCCAAAGACGACCCCAGTTTGCTGATTCCTGCCGGGGAAGTCTGGAAGAAAACCAGGGGAGCATTGACTCATCTAGGTCATCGCTTTGAGCAACCGCAGGAGAAACTGCTGGCCGGGCTGGGTTACGCCGCCAGATTGTTTCCGCCCATCACCGACAGTCTAAAAAGCAAACGCCCCACCGAATTGGCGGTGGATACCAGCGGCGCGTATACCTTCCTTCGCAAAACTGCTCCTATTTTGGAAGGCGCGGGCTTCGGTATTCTCGTCCCGCCCTGGTGGAACAAGAAGGGAGCGCGGCTAGGCATCAAGGTTAAGATGAAATCACAGAAGGACAATGTTGCGCCGGGACGAATGGCTCTGGAGAACCTGGTTAACTATAAGTGGAATCTGTCAGTTGGCGAAACCGAATTGACCGAGGAAGAATTCCAGGCACTGGCAAAGTTGAAATCGCCGCTGGTGCAGATCCGCGGGCAATGGGTGACGCTCGACCCTGAACAAATCGATGCAGCCATCAATTTCTGGGAAAAGCAAAAGCTCGAGGGCGAGATAGGTCTGCTCGAAGCCATGCGCATGGGGTTGGGAGGGGAAACTTCAGTAGGTGGCTTGCCGATTGATGGCGTAGAATCTGATGGCTGGCTGGATGAATTGCTGGAGAGATTCTCACAATCCGAAAAGCTGGAAGAATTACCACAGCCTGAAGGGCTGGAGGGGCAGTTGCGTCCGTACCAGAAGTATGGCTATTCATGGTTGGCATTTTTGCGCCGCTGGGGATTGGGCGCCTGCCTGGCAGACGATATGGGATTAGGTAAAACCATCCAGACGATTTCGCTATTGGTGCGCGAAAAAGAATTGTCAGGTAAGTTGCCTGCACCAGCGTTACTGATTGCACCAACATCGGTAGTCACCAACTGGGAACGGGAGATTAGCAGATTCGCACCCGGATTACAGGCATATGTCCATCGGGGCGGGGACAGGCTTAGGGGTGAAGAGTTCTGGGATGCGATCAAAAACCAAGACGTAGTCCTGACCAGTTACCCAATCGCGCGTCTTGATGCTGAAACAATCCAGTCCATCCAATGGCTGGCGGTAATCTTGGACGAGGCGCAGAACATCAAGAATCCCGACACCAAACAGACGCAGGCCATTCGCAAACTTGAAGCGGAATTTCGGATTGCCCTGACAGGTACACCGGTGGAGAATCGCTTGTCGGAGTTGTGGTCGATCATGCACTTCCTGAATCCCGGCTACCTGGGGGCGCGCAAGGCTTTTCGCGAGAATTTTTCCCTGCCCATCGAGCGCTATCACGACGAAGAAGCGCTCGGCAAGTTGAAGCAATTGACCACCCCGTTCATTTTGCGGCGCGTCAAAACCGACCCGCGCGTGATTTCGGACTTGCCCGAAAAAGTGGAGACGAAGGTTTATGTCACGTTGACCGAGGAGCAGGCTACACTGTACGAGGCAGTAGTTCAAGATGTAATTGAAAAAATCGAGTCGTCGGAAGATGACATCCAGCGGCGTGGTCTGGTGCTAAGTATGCTGATGCAGTTGAAGCAGATTTGCAACCATCCGGTGCAATATTTGCACCAAACAGGAAAAGGAGGAGTAGATACTGTGCTGGACGGACGTAGCGGCAAGCTGGAGCGGCTGGGTGAACTACTGGAGGAAATCCTGGCGCAGGGTGACCGGGCGCTGATCTTTACGCAATTTGCTGAGATGGGTGGAATGCTGGCCGATTACCTGCCAGGAGCCTTCGGTGCAGCAACACAATTCCTGCATGGCGGCACGCCTGCAAAAGCACGCGATCAGATGGTGAAACGCTTCCAGGAAGATGATAATGCCCCGCCGGTATTCATCCTGTCACTCAAGGCCGGCGGAACAGGCCTGAATCTGACACGCGCCAACCACGTCTTTCACTTCGACCGTTGGTGGAACCCGGCGGTCGAAGACCAGGCCACCGACCGTGCTTTCCGCATCGGGCAGAAACGTAATGTACAGGTACACAAATTTGTTACCACCGGAACGCTGGAGGAGATGATCGACGATATGATCGAATCCAAGAAAGGCCTGGCACAAGCGGTCGTTGGGTCCGGCGAGAGTTGGCTGACGGAAATGAGCACAGATGAGCTGCGAAAAGCCGTCAGTTTGCGGAGGCAATGATGCCATACAATTATTATTTCAAACCGACCAAACCGAAAAAAGCCAAAGACGGCATAAAAGCACGCAGCAAGCGCGGATCGTTTGCCAAAAACTGGTGGGCGCAACGTTGGATTGCAGCACTGGAACGACTGGTTGATTCCGGGCGTCTATCACGTGGACGCACTTATGCCCGTAAGGGTCAGGTGCTTTCGATTGAAGAGACGAAAAATGGGATCGCGGCGCGGGTCCAGGGGTCGCGCAAAACGCCGTACAGGATTTCAATTCAAATAACTCATCTGACAGATGCCGAATGGGACAAAGTTTTTGATGCACTTGCTGAGCAAGCTATCTTCACCGCACAATTGCTGGCGGGTGAAATGCCACAGGACATCGAACTAGCCTTCGAAACTGCGAAAGTCAGTCTGCTCCCAGCAAAGCGCGGAGATTTGGTGACTGACTGCTCCTGCCCCGATTACGCGAACCCCTGCAAGCATGTAGCTGCCACACATTACATTTTAGGTGAACGCTTTGATGAAGATCCGTTTTTGATTTTCCGTTTACGCGGAAGGACTCAGGAACAGGTAATGGATGCACTTCGCCAGCGCCGGGCAGGAGATGCAGAGCTTGAAGAAGAGTTGGAAGAGCCCGAAACTATGATACCGCTGGAAGAGCAGATAGTCCAATTTTGGGTATCCTCCGCTCCGCTTGAAAGCTTCTCACTTTCGATTCGCCCTCCCGCAATTGAAATGCCCCTGCTAAAGCGGCTGGGCGAGGCGAACTTTGTCCCAACGCCAGGTATCGAGGCGCTGTTGAGCAAGGCGTATCAGGATATTAGCAAAAAGACTGTTGAAACGGCGTATCAGGAAAGTGATAGGACAGAGTGATTGTACAAATTATTTTCCACTACAACTCAATTACAACTTGCCCAGCGGGGTACATATCTGAAATACAGGATAAGTTCCGACCATCATTACATCAACCCCATCACACCGCATAAACGTTTCACCGAAAAATCAAATTGCACTCCCCGTATTTTAGGGCGCGGGGAGTGTTTATTTGAGATACAGGGTCGCAGGGGGATTCCTTTAACTTTTACCAGTTACAAGTATAAAATTCGAATATCTCTGAACAGTTAAGTTCAAATTGGGAAGATAAAACGCCTGCTATAATAACCGGAATGTAATCGGGACTTTTCTTTTCCAATGCGCTTCTGTTGGTTCCAGTGGGAGCAGGTAAATATACCTTGAGCAATAATTTCGAACTGAACCGACACTAAGCTGGAGATGGGTTGATCGCACGAATCTCAAGGATAAAAGTGGACCAACTTCTTTCTACAAAACTTTTCACTCCCAAAACTCGACCTGATCTAATATCGCGCCCGCGCCTGATCGAGCAATTGAATGAGGGTTTGCACCGCAAACTGACCCTCATCTCTGCCCCCGCTGGATTTGGGAAAACCACGCTGGTTAGCGAATGGGTTGCTAGTTGTACACAACCCATTGCCTGGCTCTCCCTGGACGAAGAGGATAGCGACCCCAGACGCTTTCTGACCTATCTGGTGGCTGCTTTACAGACGATACGGGCTGACATTGGAGAAGGGCTACAGGCAGTGCTTCAATCATCTCAATCACCACCAACAAAGACGCTCCTGACCACCCTTCTTAATGAAATCGCCACTATCCCGGATGACTTCTGCCTCGTCCTTGATGACTACCACGTAATCGATGAAAAACCGATTGACCATGCTCTCACCTTTCTGCTCGAGCGCTCACCGCCCCAGATGCACATGGTCATCACCACACGTGAAGACCCAAATCTGCCTCTAGCACGGCTTCGAGCACGAGGGCAATTGACCGAAATACGCGTTGCAGATTTACGTTTCACGCTCTCTGAAGCCGCTGGATTTCTCAATCAGGTGATGGGGCTGGATCTCTCAGAAGAGAACATCGCCGCACTGGAGACTCGTACCGAAGGCTGGATTGCTGGCCTGCAGTTGGCTGCGATTTCAATGCGGGGATACGATGATACCGCCAGCTTCATCAAATCATTCACCGGTAGTCACCACTTCGTGCTGGACTATCTGGTTGAAGAAGTCCTATTGCAACAGCCCGAAGCCATTCAGACTTTCTTGCTGCACACATCCATCTTAGATCGCCTATGTGGCCCGCTGTGTGACGCTATTATGCTTGACCCATCTGTTCCTGGACAAGAAACCCTGGAATATATCGAACAGGCCAACCTGTTTCTCATCCCTTTAGACAATGAGCGGCGCTGGTATCGCTATCATCACCTCTTTGCTGACTTGCTGCGCCAGCGGCTGGAACATGGCTCTGTCCAATCCACAGAAAAAAAGGAGGCGACAGTAGCCGAATTGCACATCCGTGCCAGCAAATGGTTTGAAGACAGTGGTCGGGTGATCGAAGCGTTTGAACATGCGGTGGCTGCCAATGATATTGAACGCGCTGAGCGCCTGATGGAAGGCGATGGGATGCCTCTCCAATTTCATGGCGCGATGACCCCAATACTAAACTGGTTGGAGTCGCTGCCAGCAGAGTTGATGGATGCCCGGCCATCATTGTGGGTGGCGTATGCATCGGCGTTAACAATGGTTGGCAAACCGGTCGGCAGCATAGAAAAAATACTACAGGCTGCTGAAGCCGCCCTGTATGACGACCAATCGGACGACAAGACTCGAGATCTTACCGGCCATGTTGCCGCTATCCGGGCTATGTTGGCAATCCCTCAAAACCAGGTAGAAACCATCATAGCCCAGTCACGTCGCGCCTTAGAGTATTTGCACCCCAAAAATCTGTCTGTCCGTACGACAACCATGTGGACGCTGGGGTATGCGTACCAACTCCAGGGAGATCGTGCTGCGGCTATCCAGGCTCATACCGAAGCTTTGTCCATCAGTCAGGCTTCTGGAAACATCATGATTTCTATAGCCGCTGCAACATCTCTAGGGCAAATACAGGAAGCGGAAAACCAATTTCATCAAGCAACCAAAAACTACAGGGACGTTCTACAATTAGCAGGCGATCCGCCACTGCCGGCTGCCTGCGAAGCCCATCTTGGCCTGGCACGTATCTTCTACGAATGGAATGATCTGGATGCTGCTCAAGAACACGGGGAACAGAGCCTCCAGTTGGCACAGAAAATGGAGAATGTTGACACCCCTGCTTCCTGTGAGTTGTTGTTCGCCCGTCTGAAACTTGCGCGGGGAGATGTGGAGGGCGCAGCCGAAAAATTAGCAAATGCCGAGCAGTTTGTGCAACAGAACAATTTTGTACATCGAATGCCCAATGTGGTTACCGTAAAGGTGCTTGTTTCCCTGCGCCAGGGCAAACTTGCAAAGGCCGCTGACTTGGCTAAAACGCATAAACTTCCCATCAGCCAGGCCCGGGTTCACCTGGCTCAGGGAGATTCGTCAGCGGCCCTGGCAGCGTTGGAATCCTATCGCCAGCAAGTGGAGGCGAAAGAGTGGGGCGATGAACGGCTCAAGGTGATGGTTTTACAAACAGTCGCGCTCCATGCGGAGGGTGAAGATGATCGGGCTGTGGGGCTTCTGGAAGAAGCGCTGGTATTGGCAGAGCCGGGCGGCTACATCCGTATTTTTGTTGATGAAGGCCCTCTGATGGCTGACTTGCTATCCAAAACGGCTATTCAGGGGGTAATGCTGAGCTATATCAGCAAGTTGCTGGGGGCATTTGAAAATGAAGAAAAAAAGGGCGAAAACGAATCCTTCCGGTCCCCAACCCAGTCACCACTAATCGAGCCTTTGAGCAAACGCGAGTTGGAAATTCTTCAACTCATTGCTCAGGGATTCTCGAATCGTGAGATTGGCGATCGGCTTTTCCTGGCCTTGAACACTGTCAAAGGGCACAACCGGAAAATTTTTAACAAGTTACAGGTTCAAAGGCGTACCGAAGCGGTAGCCCGTGCTCGCGAGTTGAACCTGTTGTAGTCGTAACAAAATTTGTCCTCAAAACTGTTGGCAAGAGCCGTACAACAGCAGCCTTAGAGCCACAACTTTAGATATTCCCCCTTCTCAGTACCCCAAAAACAACACCCTCAAACGACACTTAAGTGTCTATACGTTAACACCACCTTGTAGATAAACTTGCTCTACATTGAGCAGGCAGCAATTTATGGCCTGCCACAAAAGGTACAGAGTGATGTCAAACAAACGCGATCCCAAACCAAATCCAGAGCAACCACTAATCTATCAGATCAGGATCAAAGGCCATCTGGGTCGTCAATGGACAGATTGGTTCGAAAACGCAACCATTGCGTTGGAAGAGAATGGCGAGACGCTTATCACCTGTCCAGTGGTCGATCAGGCTGCGTTGCATGGATTGCTAAAAAAAATACGTGATTTAGGGATGCCTTTGCTCTCGGTCAATCGCGCAATGTCCGACCCCTCGACTACCCTTGGGACAGGCCAGGAAGATGTGCCAGACACCAGGCACTAATATTGAAAAAGATTTTTTAGAAAGGAGGTTTGCCATTGATCTCAAATTTACAGGTTTCAGATTTAGAAGCAAAATGATGACCATAGTTTTTTCAGATTCAATCACTTTTATCAATATCGTTCAAAAAAGGAGAAAAATATGAATATCGAAAAGAGCTTACAACCCACGGATAAATCCACTATTACCAGCAACTTGTCAAGTAAGGCAAATAGAGAATCTGATATGAGTTCAATCCAAAAGACTGCAAGATTTGCGGGTGTCCTGTATCTGATTATCACCATCGCTGCTATGGTCGCTCATTTTTATGTTCCATCCAATATTATTGTGCCTGGAGATGCCGCTGCCACAGCCAATAACATCATGAACAATGAGACGCTTTTCCGCGTCGGTGGTGTTGGCAGCGAATTAATCATCCTGTTGAGTGAAATCGTGTTGTCAGTGGTTCTTTATGTATTACTCAAACCAGTCAACAAAACGCTTTCCCTACTTGCGGCAGTTTCCAGGTTAGCGATGACCACTATTCATGGACTCAATTTGATCAATTACTTCTTTGCTCTACTACTCCTCAGTGGTACTGGTTACTTGACCGTATTTGAAGCAGATCAGTTGCATGCTCTGGTGATGCTGTTCCTTGACGCGCATAGCTATGGATTTACGATTGGAATCGCGTTCTTGACCCTGCATGTTTTCATCCTTGGTTACCTAATTTTCAAGTCGGGTTATTTCCCCAAGATTCTGGGTGCCTTGTTTGTGGCTGCTGCTTTCGGTTACCTGATCGATAGCTTTGCACTTCTGCTCTCAACCAGTTACGAAACGACCCCGATTTACCTCGCACTTCCTATCGCTATTTCGGAAATTGCGTTTCCGCTGTGGCTGTTGATAAAAGGTGTAAACGTTGAAGAGTGGAAAAAACGCGTTTCCTCATCTGCCTGAAAATAATCCATGCTGAGGAAGAGCTTGAAACAAAGCCCTTCCTCAGTGGTAAACTTTTTCAAATTACATGATTTACGCAGTTGAATGTAAGATGATCGGAAATAGGGGCTGCGAGCGGTGCTCGCACTCCTATTTCCGGCAACTTTTTGCGGAGTGCGCAATTCCTAAAATTATTAGACATAATAGGGCACATAAAGGATTGGCAAATGAAAGCGATTGTATGCGCAAAACCCGGCCCACCGGATGTGCTTCAACTTAAAGAGATAGAAAAACCTGCTCCCAAGGACAATGAAGTTCTGATTAAAGTACATGCAGCCACAGTAACACAAGGTGATGTGATGCTTCGAAAACTGCATCCCTTGATGTATCTCCCCATGCGATTGTTTGGGGTAAGAAGAAAAAAGATACCAGGTCACGAGTTCGCCGGAGAAATAGAATCAGTGGGGGCAGACGTGAAGCGGTTCAGGGTTGGCGATCAGGTTTTCGGAACGACAACAGGTTTGAGCGTTGGCGCGAACGCTGAATATGTCTGTCTGCCTGAAGAATGGGCGGCAGGAGTCCTGGCGATCAAACCGGTTAATATATCCTACGAGGAAGCTGCCGCCCTCCCTGTTGGGGGGATGACAGCCCTGTACATTCTTCAAAAAGGAAATATCCGGAGCGGGCGCAAAGTGCTGATTTATGGCGCTTCCGGGAGTGTTGGTACTTATGCGGTTCAGCTAGCCAGGCATCACTTTGGGGCAGAAGTAACCGGTGTGTGCAGCACGGCAAATGTGGACTTGGTGAAATCTCTGGGGGCCGATCAGGTCATCGACTATACCAAGGAGAAGGTTACTCAAGAAGGCCAAATCTATGATTTTGTCTTTGACGCGGTAGGAAAGTTCTCATCCGCACAACGTAAAAGCTCACTGAAGGAAAACGGAGCTTTTCTTACCATTCAATCTACCACGAAGGAAGAGATTGAGAATTTAGTTTCTCTCAAAGAGTTAGTTGAGGCAGGTAAGCTCAAGGCGGTTATAGACAGGCGCTATCCATTGGAACAGGTCGCTGAGGCACACAGGTATGTCGAAACAGGGCGCAAAAAGGGAAATGTGGTTATCACAGTGGCATAATAACAATACGAAGGAGAGCGCTGATGAAAGCGATTATTTGGACAAAATACGGGTCACCGGATGGTCTTCAACTCCAAGAGACAGAAAAACCTGTTCCCAAAGCTGATGAAATCCTGATAAGAATCCATGCGACAAGCGTCACAGCCGGGGACTGTGAGATGCGCAGGCTCGAACTGCCTCTGATGCTATCGTTTCCCGTGCGGCTATATGCAGGTTTCTTAAGACCCAAAAGAATACCTATACTTGGGCAGGAACTGGCCGGGGAAGTTAAAGAAGTTGGGACAAATGTGAAATCTTTAAATGTGGGCGACCAGGTTTTTGGGACCACCGGTTTTGGATTTGGCGCTTATGCTGAGTACATTTGTTTGCCCGAAGAGCCCGATGATGCACAAGGGACACTGGCTACCAAGCCAGAGAACCTGACCTATGAAGAAGCTGCCGCCGTTCCAACTGCCGGATTTGAAGCGCTACATTTTCTTAGAAAAGCAAATATCCAGCCAGGAAAAAAGGTTTTGATTATCGGCGCAGGTGGAAGTATTGGTACCTTTTCGGTACAGCTTGCCAGGCACTTTGGAGCTGACGTGACCGGTGTGGACAGCACAGATAAACTGGACATGCTGCGTTCCATAGGAGCCAACCATGTCATCGACTACACAAAGGATGATTACACCAAGAATGGTGAATCCTATGATCTCATTATTGACGTGGTCGGAAAGCGTTCGGTTTCACGTAGACTAAAGCTGCTAAAGCCAGACGGATACTATTTTTTAGCTTACGCCGGACTCTCACACATCCTTCTCGGAATATGGACTTCGATGACAAGTAACAAGAAAGTAAAAATTGAATCAGCCAGCCAAAAGAAAGAAGATTTGATTTTTCTCAAAGAGCTGATCGAGGCGGGCAAGATCAAACCTGTCATCGACAGACACTACCCTTTGGAGCAGGTCCCCGAAGCTCACCGGTATGTCGAATCTGGACACAAAAGGGGAAATGTTGTCATTACTGTACTGTGATCACAAAACTACATACAACAGCCCCCGTGTACATATCTGGAATACGAGTATAAATTCAGACCGAAGATGACTTAATCAGGACTTACACAATGTGCGCAAGTCCTGATTAATATCGGCTTTCGTATCTCCATATCTCACCCGTGAAGCGTAATGTCGCGGGTGAGTTTCTTTAATATCGGTACAAATTACCGATTCCCGACAGCCCTGCATAACATACAGGGCCTGTAATTGTGGACCGTCTTACGTATGGTATATTGAATCAGTTAGAAAAAGCGTCCGGTCAATTACTATGCCAGATAATAATGACTTTTGGGATTTTTATTGGGAAAACCGTCTGCTGCCTATGGAGAATTTGGGTAAGCGGGCAGCCATCCTGGCCGCCTCCAGACTGATTCGACTCCTGGCATCACAAGCCGACCACCCTTTACGATTACTTGAATTAGGCTGTGGCGAGGGACAGGTTATCGGTACGCTATTGAATGCCCACTTCCAGTTGTGCGCTACCAAAGCCTCGGTGGGAGTGGACTACAACGCACAATCACTGGCGCGCTGCCAGCGTGATTATGCGGACTTATGTTGTGTTGAAGGCGATTTTACAGACTCAGATTTACTGGCCGGGTTGGGCAAATTCGAGCTTGTGTTACTCGTCAATGCTTTGCATGAAGTATTTTCAGACAGTTTTTCCCCTGAACTGGGCGAGATCGATGTCCTGGCTGCCAAACAGAGTGTCGAGCAGGCACTTGCTGGTGCGGCTGGCTGTTTAGAATCCGGAGGATGGTTGGTCTTATTTGATGGGCTGGAGCCTCCCGGGGACCCGCATCAAATCCTGCGCATACGCTTCCGCGATTACCAGATACGTCAGGAATTCGAGAACTTTGTCGAGCAGTATCACCCTTTGCGTATCGCCTATCGCGAGGTTGAAAATCCATTGTGTGTTGAACTATCACAGCGCAATTTTACCCGTTACATAACCAAATCCATTTTTCTTGGTAAACGACTTTGGGAAACCGAACGATTGCAGAGCTACCAATATTTTACAGAAGAAGAGTATCGAGCAGCCTTTGCCCGCCAGGGGCTGGAAATATCCGAGCTGCGCACCCTGACTATGAACGAAGAAAAATGGCGCTACCGAGTGAAGATTGATACACCAGGGTTCAAGTTCCCGGACGAGCACATTTTGATCCTGGCACATGGGGAATAATCCGCGCACGCGTTCAGCTTCGCGCTCATGGCGGTGTGCGCATGATCCCATTTCTACAACATCATTGTTACCAGTTCGGGCTGCGATCCTGACCGGGGTTTCTGGTCAGGTTATAAATACCGCTCCCACTAATTTCGGCCAGATATATTTCCAGGTTGTTGCCGGCCCGGTCCGATGAAAAGGCCACCCAATCCCCATTTGAATCTATGGAGGGGTCCACATCATTGGAAAAATTATTTGTGATGTTTTTTTGCGCGCCGCCAGCATCGGTCATTGTATAGATTTCGGGGTTGCCGCCACGTTCCGACACAAAAGCGAGCAGTAAGCCTTCACGATACCCGGACGGAGAATAATCCTCAGCGGGGTTTTTCGTCAGATTCTCCAATCCCGTACCATCCGGCCTGATCTTATAGATTTCCTGATTCCCATCCCGGGTTGATGTGAATGCGATCCACTCCTCTGTCCCCAGCAAGCGACGTACAGAAAACCAAGATGGAGAATAATTGCTATCCAGGTTACTGGTAAGGCTGCGAACTTCTGAGCCATCACTGCGCATGATGTATATCGCCTGGTTCCCATCACGGTTTGTTGTGAAAGCGATCCAATTCCCATCTGGTGACCAGGTCGGTTGTTGGTCATCGCCGGGATTGTTGGTGATGTTCACAGGCGTCCGTTGATCCAGGCCGGTGATATAGATTTCATTGTTACCACTCTGGTTTGAAACGTAAGCCACACGCAGTGAATCAGGCGCTAGGGCGGGCTGTACATCGGCGGCAGGGTTGTTGGTCACCCGCAACATGGATTGATTGGCAAGCTCCAGCGCATAGATCTCGGAATTTCCGTCCCGGTTTGATTCGAACAGCACGGTCCCTTGCAGGTTGGGAAGAGTCAGGGTAGGGGTAACAACTGCCGGGTTGGTCGGAACGGGAGTGCTCGAGGGGATATTGGTCGGAAGAGGAGTTGAAACCGCCGGCGTGACTTGAGTCGGCGCACCGGCTATCGCTGTAGCAGTCAAAGAGGGGTTGCTCGGATTACAGGGATCGAGATCGATCCCATCGATAATCCCGTCGCTATCCGAATCAGGTTCAAGCGGGCGCGGGCAGGTCTGGTTTTCCTGTCCGTCTAACAGCCCATCTCGATCCGTATCTTGCTGGCGAGGATCGGTGCCGAGTTCCACTTCAGTGCCATCATTCAGGCCATCCCTGTCGGTATCCGGGTCTATTGGGACAGTTCCGAAGTCGATTTCCGCGCCGTCGTTTAGCCCATCCGCATCCGTGTCCGGGTTAAGCGGGTCAGTTTTGTGTACAAGAATTTCCTCGCCATCAAGCAAGCCATCCCCGTCAGTATCCGAAACCAGCGGATTTGTCATGTAAGTGTGCACCTCATCACCATCCAGTAATTGATCACCATCTGTATCCGGCACAAAAGGGTCTGTACCGATCCTGACCTCATCATTGTTGATCAAGCCATCGCCATCAGAATCATCCTCGCCCACGAGTGCTGCCTGCGTCTGGCTGAAAACAGCGGTTTGTGTGGCACGGGCTGCATTTCGCATGCTCCTGATGGGGAGCAATGCTATCAGGCATAAAATAATGACCCCTATCACGCCTGCAGACACCAGCCAGGTAGGGACAAGTCCTTTTTCGGTTACTTCCCCAGGGATTTCTATTGACTTATTCCCGGTGGACAGGGCCTTAACAGAAAAGGAATATGTTTTCTCGTTCCCCACGATCGGGCGTGACCTGAGCCTGCTGCGGAACCCAAAGATGCCCCGTTCTCCGGCATTAACCTGAATCTTCTCCCCGTAAGGAATTTCTACATACCTGACTTCAATTTGTTGTGAGCCTGTTTGAGAAGCGCTTTTCGAAATCGGCACTCCTTTTTCAAAAATCATTGTGTTGGCCGGGCTATTGAAGCTCAAGCTGTAAGTATCTACTGTGTTTCCCTCGTTATTGATAACCAGGTTCCCAATTTGACCTGCCTGGAGGGTCTCAGGCTGGAGGGAGGCGGAAAATTTCGAATATGCCGCTACAGTTAGAATACAATCCACTTCGGTCTTTTGGTCGGGATAATTCTGGCTGACGAACTGGATCGTAAAGGGCGTCCGCCCGGCACGCGCTTCAGGTGAGTGAGGTGCTCGAATGGTGAGTTGGAATTCCTTGCTCTTCGATGGGTCCAGCCTGGTAAGGGATGAGTTGGTCGATACCCAGCTGGCTGGAATACCTTTTACGCTTAACTGGAAGCTATCTTCCACTGACCCACGATTTTGCAAGAGTATCGGAATATGGATGTTTGAACCGGGGGCGATGGAGAAATGAATCGAACCGAGCATCACCCCAATGCGTCCACTAGATGCGTAGGCAGCCACCGTCAGAACACTGCGTGCGGTAGCCGAATGGCTCGGATCGCTCTGGCTGACCGCGTAAACATCCAGTGGATATTGGCCAACGCGGCCTTGTGGAACAGGCGGCGGTTGAACCGTGAGAGTGACTTTCTTTGCTTCTCCGGCGCCAAGGCGAATTACAGGGGTATCTATGGTTGTCCACTCTGCTGGCACACCCTTGATTAGAATGTCAAGGTATTCCTCGTCAGGACCCTGGTTGATAACAGCCACATGTACCCTGACTTCGCTTTCGGGCGCAACACTGATCTGTTCTTCCTTGATCGCCAGGATCAGTCGGTCATTTTCCATTTTTTGGTTGGGATCATTATTCATTAAATTCAAATCTCCTGGATCATCTCAAACAGCATTTTTTCTGTCGATTATTAGTTGTCCGGCCTGGGAGCAAGCGTCACCGTGATCTGCTGCCGCTCACCGTTTCGCAAAATGGTGAGATCGAGAACGGTGCCGGGATCTTGCATAGCGACCAGGGCCTGTAGATCTGCATACTCAGTGATGGGAGTACCATCCGCCTCGATGATTACATCGCCGCCGGTAGGGACGTCCAGTCCGTCAACGTTCACTGTGTTCGCGCCACCTTGTAAACCGGCTTGCTCTGCAGGCCCGCCCGAAACTGTACGGACGATGTAAGCGCCTCTTTCAACCGATAAATTGTTTGCCTGCGCGATAAACAGATCCACGCTGGTACCTTCCACACCCAACCACGGCCATTGGAACACACCGACTTCTATTAAAGTAGGCACCACGCGCCGGACAATTTCAGCCGGGATACTGAAGCCAACGCCCGCATTGGCTTGTGCGCCATTCGAGGCAATCTGGGCATTGACACCGATCACCTGTCCTTCCAGGTTCAACAACGGGCCACCGGAATTACCTGGATTGATGGCCGCATCCGTCTGGATGGCCATTGGGATAGAAAAGGGAGTCGCGCCCGATGGTATGGTGCGGCCAATGGCACTGACGATGCCCATCGACATACTGCTGTTTAGTCCAAAAGGATTCCCGATAGCAACTACCCAGTCACCAGTTGTAACGGAGGCCGAATCTCCCAGCGGCAGCGGTTGTGCAGTCTCCGGAAGTTGATCGACTTTAACGACCGCCAGGTCGCTGTACGGATCAGTTCCAACAACCTTGGCCCTCGCTTCGCTGCCATCTTGAAAAATAACCACTACCAGGTTGGCGTTTTCTACTACGTGATTATTGGTCACAATATGTCCTGATGCGTCGAAGAGAAAACCTGAACCGGCAACCTGGCCGCTCTGGCCCGAATCGTTAATCAACACAACGTAAATACTCACCACCCCGGGACTGACTCTCTGATAAAGCTGGCTTAAAAAATCGGAGGATACATTTTCCAGTCCCGGAGCAGCGTCATTCTCTAAAATGAGTGGTGTACCAACTGGTGCAGGGGCTGCATGAGTCTGGATCAGGGTTGGTGTGGCAACAGGCATGCCCGCGTCCGATGGTCCGAACGGCTGCTGAGTGACTCCGCTCCCCGACATTTGGACAAGCCATTGACTTGCAAGTGGGAATCCAAAAAAGATACCGGAAACCAATAGCACACTGACCAGAACAGCACAGCCGCATCCAGCTAAAAAGAATTTAATTTTTCCATTATTCATCTGTACTTTTACTTCCTATTATGTGTTCCTTTATTCTTTAGGACTTACACATTTCGGTCATCCTCCGTATTTTTGCGTAATCCTGTTCTTCAGTTTGAGCTGAAAAATGATGGGTCATGACGTCCACTGCTTCTTCTAGCGTTTGGATCGCCTCATCAAGCACGCTTCGAAGCTCGAGCCAGGCTTCTTGCGTGGAGTCTTGTAGCTCATCCAGTTTCTCTTTTGTCTGAGCGTAATGGCCTCGAATTTGACTCATCTTCTGATCGTGCCGGACCTGTATGTCTGCTTCCTTTTTCTCGACCTGTTTCTCGAGCACGACGATCCGGGTCTTGAGATTTTTTAGCCGTATTTCAATCTGTTGGTAATAGGCTTTTTTTGCACTTGGCGGCATTTTGAATTAGCTCCTCAACTAAATCATCGGTTCTGCGCGTTTGCACTTTTTTCTGCAACGCGCAAGATCTGGTCTGCAGCAAAATAGGCAGCTTCTTGCGCCAGACCTTCTTCCACCATCAATGCGCTGGCAATCTCTGTACGATCTTTGCGAAGCAGTTCTTCCGGGTTTTGATTTTTGACATAGGTTGCATACACTTCTTCAGCGCTCAGTTCCCCGGAAACGGCATCGTTAGCACCAGCTCGACGGGATTCTGTTTGAGAAAGTTTTTCTCGCGAGGCGCGGACTCTCTCATCGAGGGCGTCAAGCGCGCCTTTTAGTGTGACCATCGGTTCGCCCCCCTTTTCTACAACAGCAATATTTTCCGGTCGTTTGTAGACAACGATCCGCACCTGGTACAGATACGGGGATTCCGTCTTCACGATGTTTTCCAGGGAAACGGAAGCACCTGTCAGATCCGAATGATGCGAGGCAAGCTCCCTCAATCCCTGTTCGGCTTCGAGGTTGAATTCGTCCTCGATATTGGGTACTTCAATATTAAAGTCAACATAAAAATCCAGACTTCCCATAACACTCCTCACTTTACTTTTTAAAAGTTTTTCTTATCAGAACTGACACAGTTCGCGAAAAGATACCGAAAATATGGGGGTTCCCCATATTTTCGGTCTTTCCTAATTAACGTGCGTAATTCCTGCTTTTGTACTTATCAGGTTTATGCTCTTCGAAGCATGCGAATAATCAATACCAGTACAACACCACCCAATGCGGCAACCAGTACCTGTCCTAACCAGCCCGAGGCTGAGAAGCCTAAAAGACCAGCCAGCCAGCCGCCCAGGAGGCCACCGATCAAGCCGATAATGAAATCACCGATGATACCAAACCCGCTGCCTTTTACGATTACACCTGCCAGCCAGCCTGCGATGATCCCTGTAACGATCCAAATTAAAATATTCATGTGTACTACCTCCAATAGGTTAGATTAATGTTGTCAAGCATTGACC
>JBAVJG010000049.1:0-2607 GCA_049687655.1 Anaerolineales bacterium
AGGATATCGAGATCGTCGAACGCGTCCAGCAGGGACTATCAATGAAACCCTACCGCGGCGGACGCATGTGCTATCACTTCGAGGAGCCCATCCACCGCTTTCAGAACATGATCATCGACAAAATGGTCGGGGTCGAGCGCGTTCCCTCGGGGGACGATGAAGAAGGGCAGCCCGTGTTCCCTTCTAAATGATTTTTTTAGGGATGCCCATCCAGCAGGACATCACCGACGGTCAGGGTCTAGATTTTGGTTCTGGCATCGTAGGGCTCGAAGAAAGCCTAGCCCGTAAACGAAGTGACTTTCTCCACCGTCTGCGTAGCGCCACTCGGGTACGTCCAGGTGGCGAACACGGTCGCGCCATAGACCGGTTGTCCCTGCTCACTCTGGACGGAAACCGTCGCCCTGGTAATAGACACTTACATTGCCACCACCTTCCGCCGGGTAACTACACCAGGCAAGATCCCCACCGACTTCGAGGTCCTGACCATGTATGGGTCACCATAAGCGGCCACGACCTGAGTGCGAGTATCGCCCAACGTAAGGCCCGGCACACTTTCACCTTCGATAACAACGCCTTTAGCAGACGCATCCGCTAACACAGGGACAGCCATCCTCCCTGAGAGCAGGATTGCAATCAAGACCGCAGTGGTCAGTAGTTTCATTGTGTTGGAAACATTCTTGATCTGTAAGATTGGTTCATGTTCAGTCATCGTCAAACTCCTTTACATGCTTAGAGCGGTTTGTATCCAACTTGGGAACGTTGTAAAATAGAATCACAGGACTTACGCAGTTCGCAAAAAGGTTTGAAAAGAAGGGGGCGAATACTTTTCGGGCTCCTCGAAGGCTATTGCGTAAGACCTGATCCAGAAATTTAACGCGATGAGTCCGGACCTGCGGTATGTTATTTATTGTTCGAAGGAGGTGTACCCTATGGAAAACTAGGAACTCTGTCAATTGCTCGAAGAGCTGCACAGCGAAATCGAGAGGACCGAGTCTGCGAATGAAAAAGAACGCAAACTGCTGCACGAGCTAAAGGAAGACATCAGCGAACTGTTGGCGCGCTGCGAGGAGGAACCGTTGACCACCGATCCGCAGAAGATCCGCCGGCTGAAGGATGCCGTTGAGTATATGACGGTCAATCACCCTACCCTGACCGCGATACTGTCCAGGATGTCCACCATCCTGAGCAATGCGGGGATATAGTCCAGCATTCGGATTGGATGTCGCGGGTCATTGGGGCAGGCTTTGGTCGAACGGGAATGCACAGTCTGGGACAGGCTCTTGAGAAACTTGGATACGGTCCCTGCTATAACACCTATGAGGTGTTTAGGAACCCCGATCACACCGGGATTTGGAAGGCTGCGCTGGACGGCAAACCGGTAGATTGGGGCTTACTCTTCGCAGCTTACAGGTCAGCGGTTAAGTGGCCGATGGACGCGTTTCTTCCCGAAAGGATATCGGGGTGATGTGCGATAAAACTCGTCCCCGTTTAATATGCACCCACTACCGGAAGGGTATTGATAAACTTCGGAAATATGCAATAATAGGGACGGGAGCGTAAGATGCAGATTTCTAAGTCACCGAAACTTATTCATAACTTTCTGATTTTTACCGCCGTGGTTGGGCTGGTCTTCACAGGCTGGTTGGCCGGGCATATCCTGCGTCATACCACTCCGGCCATCCAACATCCCCCCGTTCAGGAACTCGACCCGCATATCAAGAACGGCTTTGAGCCTGAAGGGATCCGGCGGCAGGCTGTGCTGATGGAAATTTCAGGGATGGGTGTCTTCACCAATGAGGGATCGTTCTACCTGGGGCAGGCACTTTTCAATGGATGTGTTGGCAACACGTACTACACCTCCCTGCCCGCCAAGTGCAGGTCAGGGGATGGGAAATTGGTAAAAGTGGGAGGAAATGACTCGTATATCATAGTGGTGCCAGAAGATAAGTAATCTTTTCAGCTATCGTTAGGGATTACGAAAGATTGCTTGAAATATACCCACCACAGTGCTGATACCACCCAACAATTGAGGAGAGAAAAGGGTAAGTAAACGGTTGTATCGAAATGGCCAAACCGGAAAGCCAATAGTATTTGGATTGAGTGTTTGTAATATTTCCATTTTCTCTTTGGCAATCTTTGCTTTTTCCAGGCCATCTTCTTCTCTAATCGAATCACGGAGTTGATCTTCCAACCGTATGATCTCAGCAGAGAATTCTTCCTCATATTTTGTCTTTTTCCTGACCATCTCTTGGTGCACGTTCCAAAGAGGCACAAAGAATGTGATCGCTGTTAAAGGCAGGAAAAATAAAATTAACAAAACATTTGCAAACAAAACTGTGTCTTCCCCCGTTTGACTGGGATCGATCCCCAGAAACGAAATATCAAAAGGTGCAACTCCACCTAACGCCAACAAAAATAATATAATGCCGACGATAACAAGGGGCAGTGTCATTGAAAAACAAATGTCACCCAGCGGTTTCAAGCCTCCGCAACGGTCAGGATGACGAGCCTGCACATTGATTTTAAATTGTTTGCTCAATTTAGAAACCTGGTTGCCCGTTGCAAAAACAGGCCAGATCACCAATCCGGAAAGATACCCCCAAAAAA
>JBAVJG010000050.1:0-19907 GCA_049687655.1 Anaerolineales bacterium
TACGGTCAAAATCCCAAGGGGATGTCATTGCGAGGCGTTTTTTGCCAAAGCAATCTCCACCTAAACGGGAAAATTCTGCTCTCAGGAGATTGCTTCGCTCGCTGAAGAACGCTCGCTCGCAATGACATGGGAAATTCTGGTAAAATCACTTCGAAACGTCAACCAGGCGTCGGCCTGGTTTTTTGTTGCCCCACCTCTTGCCGGCAGGATTTACCCCGACCTCTAAGGGGTGCGGGCTTGCCCAAAATGGACTTATCCACGCTTACCACTATTATTATTTCAATCGCAGTCTTTATAGCTGCGTTGCTGTTTGCTGTTGCCGGGCATACCGGCGCGTCCGCTTACCTGGCGATTTTTGGGTTGCTGGGCATGCTGCCCAGCGAGATCAAACCCACTGTACTGGCGCTCAATGTTGTCGTCGGGATTGTTGCGGTCTACAAATTCACTCGCGCCGGGCATTTTTCGTGGCGTCTGATCTGGCCCTTTATCCTGACCTCCATCCCGTTTTCGTTCCTGGGCGGATTGATCAGCCTGCCCACACCCATATACCGTATCCTGGTCGGGGTAGTGCTGGTCTATGCTGCACTGCGGATGCTGTTTGATGTACCTGGCAAAAATGAAAATCAGCCGGATTTTCCTCCGGTCTGGCTTTCGTTATCGCTCGGAGCCGGGATCGGGTTTACAGGCGGGCTGATCGGGATAGGCGGCGGAATCCTGCTCAGCCCGATCCTGCTCCTGACCAACTGGGCTGGTCCGCAATTGACGGCGGGGACCATTGCGATCTTCGTGTTGGTGAATTCCATTTCAGGGTTGCTAGGTCACTGGTCTGCTTCGATGTTCTTGCCCCGGCAACTCCCGTTATGGGCTGGGGTGGCTCTGGTGGGCGGTTGGATTGGAGCCGAGATCGGCAGTCGCAAGCTGTCGGCGAACACCATCCGCCGGATGTTAGGCTTGATATTGTTGATTTCTGGCTTGCGGATGTTTTTCCTTTAATAAATTTATCCTGTTGGCGAGCGAGTGCCCACGTTCAGGGACTGGCACTGCGAGCGGATGCAGTTGTACTTCATCCAGAACAAAAATCGAACATCGAGTAGAATTCTTGTCACGAGGTGAGTGTGAAAAAATATATTTCAATGTATTTGAACCTGCTGGGTATTGCAGGCATTGTGGTTGCCCTTGACCAGTGGACGAAGTGGCTGGTGCGCGAAAATATCCCCTTCGCGACGCAGTGGTTACCGGATGGGCTGGATTGGCTGATGCCCTACGCGCGGCTGGTCTACTGGCACAACACCGGCGCGGCCTTTGGTATGTTCCAGGATGGCGCCGTTGTCTTTACAGTGCTGGCGTTCGTTGTCATTGGGGCAATCCTGTTCTATTACCCGCAAATCGAATCTGAAGGTTGGATGTTCCGTTTGGCGCTGAGTTTGCAATTGGCGGGTGCAACCGGAAATCTGATCGATCGCCTGACGCAGGACGGAAAGGTCACGGACTTTATTTCTGTTGGTAAATTCCCGGTATTCAATGTGGCTGATTCGGCGATTACCGTTGGAACTGTGGTGCTCATTCTGGGAGTATGGCTCAGCGAAAGGAAACAGAAGCAGGCTCAGGACGAGTCAGATGCGCAGGATAGTGTTGGTGGGGAGCAGATCGTATTGTCTGAGGAATAGGATCGATGTCAGACCGGCGCGAAGTCTTCGAATTCCAAAAAGAGCAGCAGGAACGGCTCGATCATTATCTGGTCGAATGCCTTTCTGAGTTTTCGCGCTCGCGTTTGCAGGGTCTGATCAAAGATGGGTTTGTCCTCGTTGATGGTGCCCCGGCTAAAAAGGCCGGCCAGAAATTAGAGTCAGGCTCGCTGGTGGAAGTTCGAATCCCACCAGCTGCACCGTCCGGGTTGGTAGGGGAGAATATTCCGCTCGACATCATTTTCGAAAACGACGATTTACTGGTGGTGGATAAACCGGCCGGCATGGTGGTGCACCCTTCCGCCGGGCACGAGACCGGAACGCTGGTGCATGCCGTACTGGGCTATGATCCGGATATCGAAGGCATCGGCGGCGAGGAGCGACCAGGTGTGGTACACCGCCTGGATAAAGAGACCTCCGGCCTGATCCTGCTGGCAAAGAACGATCGCGCCCTCCGCTGGATGCAGGATCAGTTCCGTTTGCGCAAGGTGGAGAAAACCTATCTGGCGCTGGTGGACGGCGCGCCGCCGACACCCAGCGGACGCGTAGAAGCGCCGGTTGGCCGGGATCCCAGTCACCGCAAAAAGATGGCGGTCATGCCGCCGGGCAAAGGGCGCGAGGCTGTGTCCGAGTATGTGACTGTGGAACCGTTCGAAGAACACACGCTGTTGGAGTTCCATCCGCTCACCGGACGGACGCACCAAATCAGGCTGCACTGTATGTTCCTGGGCTGCCCGATTGTAGGGGATAAGATTTACGGACATCGCAAACAATCCATTGAGATCGAACGGCATTTTTTGCATGCCTCCAAACTCAGGATTATCCTGCCTGGGGAGACGGCTGCAAAGACGTTTGAAGCGTCATTACCGGGAGAATTGCAGGAAATTTTAGAATCACTACGATAGAGGAGAGCCAATGGAAGAATATATCGATCTTCGTTCTGACACCGTTACCAAGCCTACGCCTGAAATGCGGGAAGCCATGGCCAATGCCGAAGTGGGCGATGACGTGTATGGGGATGACCCTACCGTCAACCGCTTGCAGGAGCTGGCCGCCGAGATGACTGGTCACGAGGCCGCGTTGTTGGTTGCTTCGGGGACGATGGGCAATCTGGCGGCGGTGCTGGCACATTGTCAGCGCGGGGATGAAGTGATTTTAGGGAAAGATGCGCACACCTACCGATATGAAGCGGGCGGGATCTCGGTTTTGGGTGGGGTGCATTCCTGTCAGTTGCCCAACCAGCCGGATGGTTCCATTAAATTGGATGATATCGAGGGCGCGATCCGTTCTGATGACCCGCATCAGCCTATCACGCGCCTGATCGCATTGGAGAATACGCATAACCGCTGCGGCGGGACGGTCCAGTCAGTGGAATATACCCGTCAGGTAGCCGAGTTTGCGCATACGCGCGGGTTAAAAGTCCATTTGGACGGAGCGCGGGTGTTCAACGCAGCGGCGGCCTTGGGTGTGCCCGTTAAGGATGTGACCGGGTCGGTCGATTCGGTCACGTTCTGTTTGAGCAAGGGACTTTCGGCGCCGGTCGGGTCGGTGTTGTGTGGGTCGGAGAAATTTATCCAGCAAGCACACCGCGCGCGCAAGATTCTGGGCGGGGGGATGCGTCAGGCCGGGGTTCTGGCGGCGGCCGGGATCGTGGCGCTGGAGAAAATGGTATCCCGTCTGAGAGAGGACCATGTCCGGGCGCGCACGCTGGCTGAAGGTCTAAGCGAGAAGCGTGGTCTCGTCCTGGATGCGGGAACACCTGCAACGAATATGGTCTTCATGAATCTGGCTGAGGATATCCCTATGTCTGCAAACGAGGTGGCAGAGGAAATGAAAAAGCACGGCGTGCTTATCGGAGTGGCCGGCGCGCGTCGTTTTCGCCTGGTCACGCATTGCTGGATCGATGATGCAGGTGTGGAGAGGGCAGTGAATGCCTTTGATGAAGTCTTGAGCTGATGTTATTTCCCGCTAAAAAAGGTGATGCCTGGTGTAAATTTCAAGCGCCCGGCAATTTTTTTGCGGTATGTATCGTTTCCCAATGAGAGGGGTCGGGCTCGATCTGGTTGCGGCCTCGTTCTTTTGCTTTATAAAGGCGTTGGTCGGCAAGGTAGATAAAGCGGTCTATTTCTTTGGCTTCATCGGGGAAGACAGATATCCCCTGGCTGACGGTGGGAGTCGGGATCTGGTCGTGTTCCGGATCATCTAGCACCAGATTTTGCATTGTCTCTTGTACGCGCATTGCAACCTGGTTAGCTTCAGTTCCATTTGCCCCTGGTAAGAGGATTGCGAATTCCTCGCCGCCCCAGCGCCCAACGAAATCATTTTTTTTGATGTTTTGCTGGATTGTCGCGCATAAGGTCGTGAGCACCATGTCACCGACTTGATGACCAAACGAATCGTTATAGCTTTTGAAGAAATCAATGTCCAGCATGATCAGGCTTATCACCTGCCCGGTGGTTTGAGCCTCTTCGATCTGTTCTTTCAGGGCTTGAAGAAAGTAGCGGTGGTTGTATGTGCCAGTGAGACTATCCAGGCGGGATTGCTGTTCTACCTGCTTGTGATGAACGGTGTTGTCGAGCGCAAGAGCGGCGTGTTGAGCCATGTTCGAGAGTAGTTCCATGTCAGTTTGGTTGAAGGTATTGGCTTTGTAAGAAGCAACAGCAAGCAGGCCATTGACGTGGACTGTTTTCATAGGGACGCCGATCCAGGATAAGTTACGTTTATTTTTCCCTATTACGGCTCCATAAATATTTTCTTCCATGGTGCCATCCCGCATATCCGGTAAGAATAAAGTTTTCTGGTTTTTTATCACCCAGCCGGCAGGTGTGTTATCCAGGGGAATCTGGATGTTAGAGAAATACTCACCATCGTCATAGAACAGATCCAAGCGAATCATATCTTCATCTACCAGGCCAACGAAGTAAGAATCCGCTGCCAGTCCTTTCTGGAGAGCAGCGTTGAGCAATGATAGCACTTGATTCGTTTCCAGGGATGAATTGATTTGCTGGCTGAAAACATTAAGGGTCTCAAGACTTTTTATATGAGTCTGTGTAGCCTGACGCAAGCGTACTATTGTCTCCGTAATAACGACTGAGGCTATGACTGGTAAGATGTGAATTGACCAATCTAAAAACCCAGATAAAGGTATTTGGTGGATAAAAATGTAAGTGAATCCGCTGATTACAATTAATAAATATGTGGGACCACGACCTGAAATAACCGATGTCGATGTAATGGTCAGGAGAAGGAGAATACTATAAAAAATATCGTGAGCTTCATTCAATACAAGCGCCAATAAACTCAATCCCAACGCGCTGAGAACGGCATTGACCCAAATGTATTGGCTACGATATTTTTGGATACGGGGAAAAATCAATACACTTTGCAAGATTATATAAAGACTACCTCCAATACCAATGCCAATCGTTATCAGACGTCCACTGGTTGGAGGTTGGTGCCCAAATATGATGTCCAGGATGATAATTAAAAATATGAGGATGGCCGCAAATGCTGAAGGATACACATAATCAGTATCCTCTTTGTACTCCACCCTTTTTCTAAAAAGACCCGGGAACTTCATGTAATCCACTCCTCCAGTTTGTTCTTCTCCCACATTCGACCAAAGGCAGAGACCACCGCTGGATCGAACAATATTCCTGCCTGCTCTTTTAGATAATCCAGAGCCTCAGTAACGGGGATGCCCTCACGATATGGACGATTACTGATCAATGCGTCAAATGCATCTGCAACTGCAAAAATACGCGCTTGCAAAGGGATATCCTTACCGCTCAGTCCGACCGGATATCCGCTTCCGTCCCAGCGCTCCTGGTGATAGCGAATGATCGGTAAGGTTTCTTGCAAGAAGGGTATATCTTCGATGATGCGTGCGCCAATGTCCGGGTGAAGCCGCATCGCTTTCCACTCCTCGGATGATAGGCCGGATGGTTTGTGCAAGATTGTGTCACTGACACCAATCTTGCCAATGTCGTGAAGAAGGGAACCGCGTTCAATTGCTTTTAGCGAAGCAGCATTAAGGCCCAATTCAGCTGCAAGCAGGCAAGCCAGTTTGCTAACTCGTGTGCTGTGCCCTTCCGTTTCACGGTCACGTGCATCCAATGCGGACATCAGGGCGGCAAGCGTCCGATCATAGGCAAATTCGAGTTCTTCGTAAGCGATTTCAATCGCTTCTGCCTGTTGTTGGGATTCGATCAGTAGAATCGAGCGTTCAAGAGCAAGAATCGCCTGGTTCGCCAGCGTCTGCATATTGGATGCATGATGTGAGAAATAATCGCGTATATTGGGAACGTTCAGCCAGAGTGCGCCATATTTTCGGAGGGGGGTTTGTAAAGGGAAGCAGATTGTGGCTGAGATTTGATCGGGAGTGACGTGTACGATCTGTCCTGATTCCATTGTCTGCTGGATCAAGTCCATCGGGTGTCGTTTGCCTGAATGAGAACCCTTCTCGTCGATTTCCACTTCCGTCTCAATCTGCTGGCCTTTTGTGAACAGCACAATACCGGCGATGGTTGTGTTGGCAACCTTCGCAGCAGTTTCAGCGATATGTTGTGCGGCCTGTTGTAATTCTTCCGCCAGGATAATTTTTACGCTCAGGTTATAAAGCTGGGTCGTTGTGCTGAGTGTATTGCGCAATTCTTGATAGAGCCAGGTCGCTTCAATAGCTGTCGCCGCCTGTGAGGAGAGCAGGCCAGCCAGGGATTCATCATTTTCACTGAAGAAGATTTCGCCCTGTTTGCCAAATGCCAGAATAGCACCGATGCTCAATCGATGAAGCCGAATTGGAATCGCCAATAAGCTCCGCAGTCCATTGTGGTCAATTTCAATATAGGAGGCCTTACGATATTTGCGCACATCCCGAATGCGGAATGCATCGTATGCATGCAAAGCCGCTTGTATCATGTTGTCTTCCACCGGGTTTTGATTTAATGAATTAAGTAGATTTGGTGCATGTCCAGAATAAGCTGTTCGTGAAAAATTCCCATCCTGATCCAGGAGTGTGACAAAAGTAAAGCGCGCTTGTAATGTGTCGCGGGCGATCGTAGCGATCTCCTTGATCGTTGTATGTGACTCTAACAGAGGAGAAAGTGAAATCCCTGCCTTGATGAGATTGGCAAGTCTTTGATGGTAACTGGATCTTTCCCAGGCTCGGATCAATTCGGTTGCGATCAATTCTGCCAAATGAACATCATGGCTGCTAAACGCGTTGATTTTGTTGTCAGCTACTTCAAGGATGGCCTTTACATGCCCATGATGGATCAGGGGTACGGCAAACACAGAAGCGGCTTGTGAGGTTTCTGGCCTGATGAAATCTGGATCGAGTTCCGCATTATTTGCTATCTGAGTCTTCCGTAGCCGCAGGGTTCGTCCGAGTAAACCTTTTGATATGTTCTGACGGTAGCCAGGCGGCAAGAATGTCCCGGCCGAAGACATGATGGAAAATTCCCGCCGCTCGATTTCATTTTCGAACACAGCTACATGCTTGCAGTCCAGTGCGCGTTGTAGCGTGTTGACTGCAAGTTGTGCGGCTACTGGTTGGTCTAACTGGGCTTCAAGCTGGTGACTGAGTTCTGCCAGAAGATTTAGTTGAGCAGTCCGCTTTTTTTCATTACTGAGTTGGTGTCCGAGCGAAGAGATCTGCTCCGCCTGGATTTCAACTTTTGTATGCAAACCACGCGTCGGCGAAGCAAATCTGTTGAATGAACGGGAAAGCCATCGGCTCCATCCACTAAAAGGTGATTTTGCGTATTCCTTCTCATCAAAATCGGTATTTGACAACTCGGCTCTTAACCGGTTGATCGTCAATACAATGAGCATAATTCCATATAAGGTAAAGCCCTTGGCGACAAGCATGGCAAAAAAAGAGAACTCCTGATTGCTGAGGGGGAGGTCGGACCTCATTGAAGTCGTAATTAGGGCAAGGGAGTTTTGTGCGTTATACCCGATAAAGACCAAAGAACATATCATCAAAAATTCAGCGACGCTTGCGATAAGAACAACCCTGCGACCGATAAAATCATCGGCTGGCAAACGAAGTTTATTCCAGGAGCCCAAATCGGAGATCAAGGGTAATATGGCAAAACCAAAAATGACAATAACCGTGTTGAATTGTGATGATATGGAGAAGATAATCACACTGAGCATCCACGGAACTGCAGCGAACTTTGACAGAATCCGCGATATTCTTTTTGGTGAGAGATAGAAGGAGGTTATACCAACAATGCCACCAATCAAAAAAACAATCCCCAGAGGATTTTCAATTGAACCCAGATTTTCATTAACTGATGTGTCAACCAGCTTGAATACGAGTAAACATCCGCTGCACAGATTGAGAGCAGCATAACCCAGGACAAAGATATTACGCTCGGTCTCTTCATCGTTTGCCCGATAAATCATGAGATATATTTGCGCACCGACTAGAGTTCCCAGCGCTATGCCTTCGATAATGAGATTTGCTTGAAAGTATAGGAAACCCAGAATTCCCAGACAGACTGTAACAGCAAAATCAACAATTCTTTGAGCCAATTTTTGATGAATGATGAAGATAGAAGCCTGGTTCAAGAGACCAACAGCGTAAAAGCTTATTCCGAGTGATAGTAACGTAACAACTGCCAGGTCATCGGTCACAGCGTCCAGGCGGTAAGGGATAAGAAGAAACCCTAAAGCCCCCAGCGTAAGAGTGAGGGTGGATAAAAATCTGAAGATGTTTTCGAAGCGTCGGAATGAATCTGGCATGACTGACTTAAATTTACTACAACTTGTTCGATTGTTGGTAAAGTTGGTGCATTTCAGGTCAACTCTTTTGTTTAACAGGACTTTCGCACATTGCGAAAGTCCTGTTAAAATAATCTCTGATATAATTTTAACAGGGACAGGCGCGTGGCGGGGAAGTTTGAGAACCGTTGCGCGTACAATCTTAATTCCAGGTGGTCTATGGAAACCTATTTTACACTTGAGCAGATCGATGAAGTGGCGGACGCCGTCCGTGACAAAATAAATGTGGAACCCCGCGTCGGGATCATTCTCGGTTCGGGACTTAACGATCTGGCTGCTTCCGTTGAAAATGCTGTTGCGATCCCTTACGGTGATCTGCCGCATTGGCCGGTATCCACGGTGGAGGGGCATGCTGGTCGCCTTGTTGTCGGTGAATTGGAGGGACGACCAGTTCTCGTCATGCAGGGCCGGGTGCATTTTTACGAGGGGTACAGCATGGGACAGGTGACCTTGCCCGTCCGTGTGATGCAGCGCCTGGGCCTGGAGATGATGATTGTCACCAATGCTGCCGGGGGTGTCAACCCTGACTTTGTTCCTGGTGACGTGATGCTCATCACGGATAACTTGAATTTGATGGGCATGAGCGGTTTGAATCCGCTAATGGGTCCCAACCTGGACGAATTAGGCCCACGTTTCCCAGACATGAGCCAGGCTTACGACACAGAATTGATGAAGATCGCCCGGAAAGTTGCGGCTGAGAATGATATTCTCTTACGAGAGGGCGTTTACTGCGGCTTGAGCGGCCCCTCCTTCGAATCACCGGCAGACTTGCGTTTCCTGCGCCTGGCGGGCACTGATGCTGTTGGTATGTCCACCGTTCCCGAAGTCATCGTTGCAAACCACGGTGGCTTGCGTGCGTTGGGACTCTCAGGCATTAGCAACAAGGCTAATCTGGATGGTTCAACGATAACAACTCATCAAGAGGTGATTGAAGCGGGCAAAATTATCACGCCAAAAATGGAAATGATCATACGGGGCGTTTTTAAGGCAATTTAAGATAACCAATACAAGTATGGAAGCTGTTTTTCGATTTCTAGCCACTTATGAAGGGCTGATCTATATTCTGCTGGCTTTAGGTGGCTTATTTGCTTTTCGCTGGTTATGGAAGTCGTGGCGTGAATGGCACGATTCAGTATTTGGACTGGAACGCGAATTTGCCATGCGCCGCTTGAGTCAGGCTTTGATCGTGTCCATTCTGATTTTATTCTTGTTTTTTGGAGAGTTGTTCCTGGCTTCATTCGTCGTACCGGCTCTACCAGTTACAGATGTGCCGGCTACCCCCACGATAGACATATTGAACCAAACGCAGGGCGCGCTTTCCAGTGACCCGACGGTCTTGTTGAGCGCTACAACCCCGCCATCTGAACCCCAGCCAGCCTCTGCCAGCGGATGTGTGCCTGATGAGATCATGGTGACCTCACCGGAACCTGGGCAGGAGGTCAGCGGTACTGTTACCCTTGTCGGCACGGTAGATGTAGACAACTTTGGGTTTTATAAATATGAGTTCTCGCCGCAGGGAGTCGAAACGTGGACTACGGTCTCGGCGGGTAGGGACTTAATAATAAATGGTGACTTGGGTCTTTGGGATACATCCTCCTTGACACCGGGTGATTATCAGTTGCGGCTTGAAGTCACCGATAATCAGGGACAGGTTTACCCTGCCTGTGTTATCCCGATCCGCGTCAGGGCGCCGTAGTTTATTTCCTGGAGGGATTGTATCGTGCTTAATGTACATGTTCGACCTGCTGTTGCTACTGATTTACCTCACCTGATGAAGCTCGACCACTCGAGTACCAGCGATTACGTCTGGCAGTTGGATTTGCGCAAAGAAAACGGACAGATATTGGCTGGTTTCCGGGAAGTACGCCTGCCGCGCCCGATCAGCGTGAGCTACCCGCGGGATCCGTTTTCGTTGGCCGATGAATGGACCCAGCGCTCCGTCACTTTTATTGCATTGGCCGGAGATGGTCCGGTGGGATACGCCTGTATTTTGGAACACAGTCATGCCACCACTGCATGGATCACCGACCTTGTTGTAGGTGCTGGGAGCAGACGCCAGGGTGTAGCCAGCGCTCTCTTAAACGCTGCGCAGGATTGGGCTTCGTCCCGAAGCGACAGGGATATTTTCCTCGAAATGGCTTCGAAAAACTATCCGGCCATCCGCCTGGCGCTCAAGTTCGGATTCGAATTCTGCGGGTATAATGACCATTACTACGTCACTCAGGACGTGGCCCTGTTTTTTGGGAGATCCTTAATGTAGGTACCGGGAAGGCATATGTTTAACGGTTGGACCGACAGTTTACTGGCGGGGATACAAACGATCAATCAAATCCTGACGGCGGGGATTGCCATCACCGCCTTCTCGTTATTTCTATATGCCCTGTCATTTAACTTGCGTGACCGGGTAGCCCGCTCGTTTGCAGTTATTTTATTGTGTGTGGTGGTCGTGTTTACCACCGAAGCCCTCCAAAATAAAGATATGCCGGGATGGGGGATCGACCTGCTTTTGCGATTGCAGTGGATTGGCATTGTCTTCTTGCCTGCAGCGTACTTACATCTTTCGGACGCGCTCCTTGTGACAGCAGGCCGCCCCTCGCGCGGACGCCGTCGAATGGTTGTGCGCTTGATGTACCTGGTCTCGGCGCTGTTCCTGCTTTTGTTGAGCACGGGACATTTGGTCGGGCGCTTCGTACCGAACGGACAGCCTGCTCCGCACCTCGCACGAACCTACTGGACTGAAGTATTTACTTTCTATTACGTCAGCACGATGCTGCTGGCCGGCATCAATTTTGCGCGCGCCTATACTCGCATGTTGACCCGCTCCGGGCAACGCCGTATGTTGTATCTGATGGCCGGGGCCACAGCACCTGCCCTGGGCTCTTATCCTTATCTGCTCTATGGGTACGAGTTAGCTGGCAGGTATCCTCTGTTATTCTGGAGCGCGGCTACGATAATCAATCTACTGGTAGGCGGGCTGGTTGTCGTTATGGCCTATGCTGTGGCATTCTTTGGCGTTTCCTGGCCAGATCGTCTGGTCAAGAGCCGCTTGTTCAAGTGGATCATGCGTGGTCCGGTCACAGCTTCTGTCACATTGGGTTTTATGACAGTTGTCCGTCGTGGTGGGGGACTCTTCTTCCAACAGGAATATTCCGCTTTCGTGCCCCTGGCTGTAGTCGTCTCAGTATTGTTGCTGGAACATCTGATCACGCTTGTTTCACCATTGTGGGAACGCTGGCTTTTCTTCGGGCGTGACCGTGCGGAGTTGCAGTTGCTCCAAAATATCGAGGAGCGCTTGTTGACGCGCGGAGATATGCAACAATTCCTTGAAACAGTGCTGGCTGCCGTACGTGACCACATGCAGTCTCCAAGCTCCTTTGTAGCCGCTCTGGATGGCGATAACCTGTCACTGATTGTGATCGCGGGGAATCCCAAGTTGATCAATCAGCAAGATTTATCCGAGGCCCTTCAGAGAGCGGAACATGAAAACGGTGATGAACACCAGGAATTCGTCTGGGGGAATTTCTGGATTTTACCCTTACGCCAGCGCCGCCAGAATGACATGGACCGAGACGAGATTCCATCCTTACTGGGTCTGCTGGGCGTAGCGCGCCAGCCTGACCAACCCCTTGATATCGATGGGGACCAACGCGATGCGCTCTGGTTGCTGGCTGAACGGGCAGCCTTTGCACTGGAAGATCGTCAGTTGCAGCAGCGCGTATTTCGATCGTTGGAAGATTTGCAACCGCAAATGGATATGCTTCAGCGTCTGCGAGCGGTGGGCCGTTATGATTCCCGTGCAAACCTGCTTTCTGGCGATGTGCCGCCAGAGGCGGACCTGGCGAACTGGGTCAAGGATGCGCTTACACATTATTGGGGTGGCCCCAAACTGACCAACAATCCTTTGATGGAATTACGCGTGGTACGTGCTCTGGAGCGTGAACATGAGGGTAATGCATCTAATGCATTAAGAGCATTGTTGCGCAGGGCGGTTGACCAGGTCAAACCGGAAGGAGAACGCCGATTTACGACAGAATGGATTTTATATAACATACTCGAAATGAAGTTTATTGAGGGGCGCAAGGTACGGGAGGTCGCTGCCCGTTTAGCGATGTCAGAAGCGGATTTGTATCGGAAGCAACGTGTTGCGGTAGAGGCTGTAGCGCGTGCAATTATTGAAATGGAGACTGAGTCTCAACAAGTGAGGTAGGGAAGGAGGCCTTAATGGTTGCCTATCGAAATAAGGAAAAACCAATGCCGGAAATCGATGATGGTTGGTGGGATTCTGTTTTGACTGACGAGGAGCGTTACGTAACTCCAAGCAGCAAGCAGACAAATACAGATACGCTTACCAGGGTCGAAGAGGCAAAACAAAGCACGGATTGGAAAGAAGTACGGGATTTGTATCACCAGGACCGAATCGTGGACCTGACGGTCACTGGATTTAACCGGGGTGGTGTCCTGGTGGAAGGCGAAGGCCTGTACGGCTTTGTCCCGTATTCACATCTGGTGGAGATGGCCGCCAGCCCGGATAAACAGGATCGCGAGGTCGGCCTGGAGTCCTATGTCGGTCGAACGTTGCGCCTCAAGGTGATCGAGTGCGCGCCTGAAGATGGACGGGTTGTGTTTTCGGAACGCGCAGCGCTGGCTGAGCCTGGAAAGCGCATGGATCTGTTCAATACCTTAGAGTCTGGACAGACCATCCGGGGGACTGTCACTAACGTAACGGACTTCGGTGTGTTCATTGATCTCGGCGGCGTCGAAGGCTTGATACATATATCTGAGCTTTCCTGGGGGCGTGTCTCGCATCCCAGCCAGATTGTGGATCTTGGCCAGGCGATCGATGCCCAGGTTCTTGAAATATCTCCGGAACGCTGTCGGGTGGCGCTCAGCCTGAAGCGGCTACTTCCCAATCCATGGGAAAAAGCGGATACTGACTTTGCCGTCGGGCAGATTGTTCCGGCTGTCGTTACCAGCATCGTCTCCTATGGCGCCTTTGCACGCTTGAATGCCGGCGTCGAAGGTTTGATCCATGCCTCGGAAATGCCGCTCGAGGGTGGCAAATCGGTGCGGGATATGGTCAGCGAAGATCAAGAAATTCATGTTCGTATCCTGCACGTCGATGCGGCGCACCAGCGTATGGGGCTGAGCCTCAACCTGGATGGAGCAGATGCCTGAGAAAAAACGTCGGGCGCGGAAAACGGAAGCAAATTTGAAGATGCGCCGCGAACCGTTTTATCAAATGGAAGAGCCGGGGAATGACTGGCTCGACCGTCTGGTGGGCTTTAATCAGCATTTTGGCCGGTATGCACGGGATGCTATTGGCGTGCTCCTGCTTGCATCCGCTGTCATGATCGTGTTGGGCTTGATGGAAGTCAGCCAGGGGAGTGTGCTTTCCTTTGTAACCGATCGACTTTCGTACTGGCTTGGGTGGGGAAGCTATCTGGCTGCTATCTCGATCGGCTTGGCGGGATTCACTATTTTGCGATGGGACGAGGGTACGATTTCATTCGGACGATTTATCGCCATCGAACTCGCGCTGCTCCTGACCCTCAGCCTGCTGGCCGTTATGGGCGGCAATTCCCTCGACCGGGCTACAACCGGTATGGATGGAGGCCGCATCGGATGGGGACTGACCTTTCTGGCATGGCGACTGGCCGGGAACATATGGGGTACGCTTATCCTGATCGTATTATGGCTCCTGGCTGCCATGAGTACATTTGGTCTCTGGGTGCGGTTGGAATACTGGCTGATGCAGCTTGCCGGGGATGCCCCGGCCGTTGAAGCTCAATCTGAACCCGTTCAAGCAGTGGAAGAAATCCCTGCTGCTGTTAAAGAAAAGTCCAAACCCAAATCGAAAACCAAACCTCTGCCTCCGGAGTTCCGCAAATCATTGCGTGTGCCGGAATCGCAGGATGACCGCCCGGCTGAACCGCCCCCCCGGGGTGAAGATTTTCCGCCGCTGACGATTCTGTCTGGTGAGCAGGCCTCGCGCCCAGATGAGCGCACGATCAACCAGACCGCCGGCTTGATAGAAAAGACACTGTCTGAATTCAGTATCCCTGCAACAGTGATCGGTTTTCGGGTCGGTCCAACTGTGACGCAGTTTGCTGTCCAACCCGGTTTCATCAAAAAGACCGGATCCGCAGAAGAAGATGCCCGGCAGATGAAAGTACGCGTGGCACAGATCGCTGCCCTGAAGAAGGATTTAGCTCTAGCACTTTCGGCGCAACGATTACGTATCCAGGCGCCTGTACCGGGAAAGCCGTATGTGGGTATCGAAGTGCCAAACCCACGCTCTGCGGTGGTGCGCTTGCGTCCGATTTTAGAGACGGATGCTTTTTACAAGATCAATTCACCGCTGGCAATTGCTATTGGGCGGGATGTCTCCGGGCAGGCGCTGGTGGCTGATCTTTCGCGCATGCCGCATCTGTTGATTGCCGGTGCGACGGGTTCTGGCAAATCAGTGTGTATCACCTCCATTGCAGCCTGCCTGGCGATGAATAATGCGCCTGAAGATTTGCGCCTGATAATGATCGATTCCAAGATGGTCGAGTTACTGCGCTATAATGGCCTGCCGCATCTGTATGGCAAAGTGGAGACAAATATTGACCGCATCATGGGTGTATTACGCTGGGTGGTGGTCGAAATGGAGCACCGTTATCGCCTGTTGGAGGGCGCAAAGGCCCGTGATCTGGATAGCTATAACCGCAAACTGGTACGACGTGGAGAAGGAAAAACACTGCCGCGGATCGTGGTTATTATTGACGAACTGGCCGACCTGATGATGTCCGCTCCTGACCAGACTGAGCATAATCTGGTGCGTCTGGCGCAGATGGCACGCGCCACGGGTATCCATCTGGTGGTTGCCACTCAGCGTCCCAGTACGGATGTGGTGACGGGCCTTATTAAGGCCAATTTCCCGGCGCGCCTGGCTTTTGCTGTTGCATCGGGTGTCGATTCACGTGTCATATTGGATGTAACCGGTGCAGAAACGTTGCTAGGCCGGGGCGACATGCTTTTCCTGAACCCGGAAGTTGGCAATCCCTTGCGAGCGCAGGGTGTTGTGGTGACCGATCAGGAAATCGAGAAACTTATCAAGCACTGGCAGAAAGTTAATGACTTACCTCTTGACGATGAACCGCCCTGGGAGAAGCTGTTGCAGGAACCGGCTGAGGATAGCGATGATGCCCTTTTAGAGGATGCGATTTCCCTGGTCCAGAATACGCAGCGGGCTTCGGCCTCATTGCTGCAACGGCGTTTGCGCATCGGCTATCCGCGTGCGGCGCGTCTATTGGATCAGTTGGAGGAGATGGGCATTGTTGGGCCTTCTCAGGGCGGCGGCAGGGAGCGAGATGTCCTCCTGGAATCAGGAGATGAGTACGATGAAGATTAATTGTATTATGGTAGCAATAAAATTTCGCTATGGGAGTGATGGTTGTGGAAAATAATGGTGTGCGGGTGCCGGTAACGTTTACTGACCGGATGCGTGCCTGGTTCAAATGGATGGTCGATCCGTTAGGGAGATTCTTTCTCAATATCGGGATAACCCCTAACATGATGACATCCCTGGGATTGGCCGGGAACTTTGTGGGCGCATACTTCATCTCTCAGGGAAACCTTGTGTTGGGCGGTTGGCTGATGTTGATCATGACGCCGATTGATGCGTTAGACGGTACCATGGCACGCCTGCGCGGCGATCCAAGTGACTTTGGCGCCTTTGTCGATTCGGTCAGCGACCGGTACGCTGAGATGGCGATCCTGGGCGGCCTGATGTATTATTTTGCTATGCAGGGAAATGCGCTGGGCAGCACACTTGCATTTGCAGCAGCAGCCGGTTCGATATTAGTATCTTATGTTAGGGCGCGGGCTGAAAGCCTGCATTACGAATCCAAGGTTGGCATAATGACGCGCGTGGAACGATACCTTGTTTTGGCACCATTGCTGGTGTTCAATCAACCGATCGCCGCGCTATGGATACTTGCGATCCTGGGAAATTTCACTGCTTTGCAGCGCATCTGGTTCGTTCGCAAACAGGCGCATGCGCAGATGAAGTGAAAAAATTTTGTGAGGTAAATCATGCCACAGGGATTTGAAATCGGGCCCGTTTTTATTCGTTACTACGGCATTATTCTCATGGCGGGGGCTTTGGCCGGTGGCTGGCTGGCAACATTCGAAGCCAGGCGCCGAGAGTATGATCCTGAAATTGTCTGGGATATGCTCATCTGGTTGATCGTCGGTGGCGTCATCGGCGCACGCTTATGGCATGTCTTTACGCCGTCTCCATCCGCTATCGCTGAGGGTAGAACTACCATGTTTTACCTGACCCATCCTTTTGATTTAATCAATTTACGGAATGGCGGATTGGGCATTCCGGGCGCGGTCATCGGTGGGGCGGTCACGCTCTTTTTCTATGCCCGCCGAAACAGTTTGAATTTTGCGGAGTGGACCGATATTGCCGCTCCCGCGCTGGCTCTGGGACAGGCTATAGGGCGTTGGGGAAATTTCGTGAATCAGGAACTGTACGGCGCTCCCACAAACCTACCATGGAAAATCTATATCGAGCCTCTGTACAGATTGCCGGGTTTCGAGACGCAAGAGTACTACCATCCGTTATTCTTGTATGAGTCCCTGTGGAACCTGGCGAATATGGCTTTGTTACTCTGGTTGACGCGCCGTTATAGAGACCGGCTAAAGAATGGGGACATTTTCCTGGTCTACCTGATCGTCTATCCTGTAGGACGCTTCTTACTGGATTTCTTGAGGCTGGATGCCGCTATGGTGGGCGGAATCAACGCCAATCAAACCGCTATGGCAGTTGTTGCGGTTTTATCAGCACTGGCTTTGTTCTGGCGCCATCGGGAACGATCCACCTAGAACTAGCGTCTGAGGATAGGTATATTTCCGGGTTACTCTTGTCTTATTGACAGGGATATTTTCCCCCGCTATGCTGATTGCGCTAAATTCGATTGGTTCTCGTTGAGCTTCGATACGAATAGGAATATCCTCATGAAACTGCAAGTTCTTGCGAGCCATTTAAGTAGTACCCTGTAAATTAATGATAGAGACAAACGATCTTTCAAAAAATTTTGATGATTTCAAAGCCGTTAACGGTGTTACCCTAAAGGTCAAACCCGGTCAGATTTTGACATTACTTGGACAGAATGGCGCGGGCAAAACCACTACCGTCCGCATGTTAACGGCTTTACTCAACCCCACGCGTGGAAGCGCGCGGGTCAACGGTTACGATGTGATCAAGCAGGCGGCCAGTGTACGCGCCTCGGTAGGCGTGTTAACCGAGCAGCATGGTCTATATGTGCGTATGACTGCCCGGGAATATCTGGACTTCTTTGGGGAAGTTTACCGTCTTGACTCTGCAGCACGGGACAAACGAAAAAAATACCTGCTGGAATATTTCGGATTGGCAGAGGTAGCAGATAAGCGTGTCGGTGAGTATTCCAAAGGGATGCGACAAAAACTGGCCCTGGCGCGTGCTTTAATGCATGAACCGCCTGTTCTGTTGTTGGATGAACCGACCTCAGCCATGGATCCGGAATCCGCGCGCCTGGTGCGGGATGAGATTGCACGTCTGAAATCGTCGCAACGGACGATTGTCATCTGTACGCATAATCTGGCTGAAGCTGAAGCGCTGGCGGATATTATCGCTATCATCTATCGCGGAAAGATTTTACTCAGTGGTACCTTGGACGAGCTCAAGCAGCAGCTTCTGGGTCCCGTGGAATATGAAGCAACTTTATCTCAACCCTGGCAGCTTGGTGGAGTGTCTTTGCCGAAAGGTGTAGAACTCAGAGAAAATAACGGAAGCAGGCTCAGGTTCCGGGTGGAGCGACCACAGGAGACGAATCCATTGTTGTTGCGCCAGTTGACCGATATGCAGGCTCCGGTGGTGACCTTGCAGGAAGTTTCACGCAGCCTCGAACAGGTATATCTCAAAGCGATGGCAGATGCGCAGGCGCCTCTGGATGCCCGTCCCCTCAATGTTACCTCTACGATCTAAAAGAGATTAATATGAAATGGTTTGCCCCTGTCTGGCTTGTGACCAAACGCGAGTTGCGTGATCAACTCCGCGACTGGCGAATTCTATTTCCGCTGGCCGTATTGACCATAATCTTTCCATTGTTGATGAACGAAGTAGCGCGTTCAGCAGTTGAGTTTGTGGGGCAATATGGTGGCACATTACTGGTCGATCGACTTGTGCCTTTCTCTGTGTTGATCATCGGATTTTTCCCGATTACGATCTCGCTGGTGGTGGCGTTGGAATCCTTTGTGGGTGAAAAAGAACGTGGAACGATTGAGCCATTGCTCAGCACACCTTTGAAAGACTGGCATATGTATGTTGGTAAATTACTGATCGGTGTACTTACACCTTTGTTTGCCAGCCTGCTCGGGATAGGATTTTATCTGGTCATTGTATCCCGTCAAAGAATTGAAATGCCAGAACTATCCGTGTTGATACAGTTGTTGGCGCTGACGATTGGACATGCGGTCTTGATGGTCAGCGCAGCGATTGTGATATCGGTCCAATCAACTTCGGTGAAGGCGGCCAATCTATTGGCGTCTTTCATTGTTATCCCGGTTGCGGTTTTGATGCAGGGTGAAAGCGCTCTTTTGTTCTGGGGAAATAATCAAGTATTGTGGCTGGCTGTTGTTGGAGTACTGATTTTAGCCGGGTTATTGATCCGCGTAGGTCTGTCGCACTTCCAAAGGGAATATCTTCTGGGTCGCGAGATCGATGTGCTGAATATTGGCTGGGCCTGGCGCACATTTTGGGGATACTTCAAGGGCGAGGCTTCCTCGCTTTTGATGTGGTACAGGTTGGAAGTTTGGAAGGTATTACGACAGTTGTGGTTACCGGTTGGAGTGCTGGCCTTCATGGCAGCTATTACCCTGTGGGCGGGCTTTCAATGGACGGTCACAAACGTTCCAGAGCTTATAGATATGGCCTCTCCCGATGCGGTGGAGGGCTTGTCAGAACGGTTCAATCAATCAACAACATTGGCCGGTTTAGGCCAAAATCTATCCGCACCCTTCATTTTCTCCCATAACGTTCGTGCGGTCGGACTGATATTGCTGGCAGGACTGGTTTCCTTCAGCGTGCTTGGGATGCTGATTTATCTCGTGAATCTGAGTACAGTTGGAGCTTTGTTAGGTGTATTTCAACTGTTGGGATATTCCCCGCTTACCTTGACATTGAACGGATTGCTTCCACATGGCATTTTTGAGGTACCAGCACTGATTCTGGCCAGTGCTGCTATGTTACGGATAGGGGTTGTGTTGGTCACACCTCAAATGGGCAGATCTCTGGGTGAAGTCGTGTTGGAATTACTGGCAGATTGGACCAAGATCACGGTCGGTTTGGTTATCCCCTTGTTGCTGATTGCATCAATCATAGAAACTTATATCACTCCTGTATTG
>JBAVJG010000051.1:0-6473 GCA_049687655.1 Anaerolineales bacterium
ACAAAATCCTTTTTAATGTCAGACTTTCACAATAGCATAAGAATTAAGACTTACGCACATTGCGAAAAGATGCCGAAAATAAGGGAGGCTTGCTGCGCACGCCTCCCTTATTTTCGGGCTTCCTCCATATTTTTGCGTAAGTCCTGTGAATAAGAGCGGCAAACTGCATAGTTCGCTGCTCTTATTTTTGGCACTTTTTTAAACATTAAATAATCCTAGGATGTGATCTGGTGAGCTAATATTGCTCACCGTGTATTCAATTCAATACTTATTCTGGAAATTTTTCCTCTCTGTTTTGAGTTGATTTCGATTTGGTTTCATTCTTTTGGGGATGTGACGATATACGCCCAAACCAGTATAACGCGATGGGATTCTGTTCGAAAAACACTCTATATATACCCAGGCAAATCAGGATACTGATCACAAACGCGGACAGGATGGAAAAGGCTTGCATTCCCGTTACAAACATAAACTTCGGCGCCCAGTACTCTTGAATAGGAAGATGAAAGATCAAGATGAAAAGGGAGGCCTGACCAATATAATTCAATGCGGCGGCGAGATGAGTGGTTCTCAGTTCTATTTGCTTTGATACTGCCAGGGCAAACATGATTCCCAGGATGGCTTCGGCAGTATTGATTGGATATGATTCGAAGGCTCTGGCAGCAAGGTCTGTTCTCTGGCCGAAAATCGCGTTCAATGTAAGTAAACCCCCACCTGAAATCAATAGGAACCATATGTTGTCGAAAACCTTGTCTGGCGAAAGTTTCCTGATCTCACTTCCAAGCATGTAAAAGAAGCCGCTGATTAGGACAATATCAAGGCTATAGGGCAAGCCATACAATTGATATTCCTTTCCAAAAATTATGACTGAGAAAGGGTAGAACGCCTCGATGTAGAATACCCCAACTGCCTGTATCGCCAGCAAAACAAGCCAGCGGAGATAACGATTATTAATCCGAATTAAAAGAATGCGATAAACAACATAAGCAAACAAGCTGGTGATGAACAAACTTGGCAGGAACCAGAGCGGTATCCACCAAATATACTCTCCGCTACCATACAATGACTTAACGAAACGTCCCATCGCAGTGCCAATCCTCATATTGGAGAACGATATCGACGTAATGAAGATAAATAATATTGTGAATAAATATGGCTGGAGATTTGTGTTGAATCTCTTCTTTGCAAACTTGCCAAAGAAGATTCCTGGATTAAAAAAATAACCCGACAGGAAGAAAAAGAAGGGCACGTGAAACGAGTAAATAAATTGATGCAAATAGGGGGAGACCAACGCCAAGTCAGAATGTCCCAGCACCACTAGAAGAATGCCGAAACCTCTGGCAATGTCAATATACACTATTCGACGGGATGGCTCGATCGATACCACATCCACTATTTTACTCGAACACTAATCTAGCTAAAACTTGTGAATGGCCGGTTTCAAGGTTTTGATGAGTTCATAAGTCGTGGATTGAATTTAGGAAATCCTCGCTCATTGGTGAATGACCGAATCGAATCAGCCATTTACATGCTTTATCCCTTTCTTAGCCATTCCAACCGATTTATTGAAGACACTGCCCCCTGTTATAATATTTTCATGCTCGTTCAAAAACATATGATGAACTCTGCGCACAATAAATGAGCTTTTGATGAAGTTGAACGCTCTTCTTTCCAGAGCTTCCCAGCGACAAAATTGGTTGATTCTAATTTTATCGCTGGGATTGTTGCATGGATTGATATATGTTTTCATGATCCCGCCCTGGTGGCATCACGAAGAACCCGGGCATTTCGAATATGCTTGGCTCGCCGCAAACCGGCCGGGTTGGCCGCAGGTCGGGGATTATGATAACACTCTACACCGACAGATCGCTGAGTCGATGTTTGCCATTGGTCAAGAGAATCTGTACAATGTTTCCATTCGAAACTTGGATGATGACCCTATTAATCTTGGCGGCTCTCCAGTGGGGCGCAAAGGAGTCTATTACTGGATTGTTTCCTGGCCTTTACGGTTGGTCCGCGGCCAGGCTGTATTACTGCAACTATATGTCGCGCGCCTGACTTCCTTGGGGCTGTTCCTGTTGAGTCTGTGGTTGGCTTGGTTGCTAATGGGGGAACTTGTGGCAGATAACCACCCGCTTCGCTGGATGGTGCCGGTCTTCCTGGCTTTGCTACCAGGCTATGTGGACAATATGACCAGCGTGCACGACGATGTAATTGGCGCGGTTGTGGCTGCCTGGTTTTTATGGCTTAGTGTACGAGGGATCAAAAAAGGCTTTTCTGTCCTTTCCTTGCTGGGTTGGCTGGCTTCGATAGGATTATGTTTGTATGCGCGCGAAACCACAATGCCGCTGGTTCTGCTGGCACCCATCGTGCCATTGGCGCTCGTGTTGAAGAAACGGACTGTTCCATTATTGGGAACGGTTTTGTTGTTGATTGCGCTGTTCATGGGTACACAGATATTAACCTTACGGGATGCTTCCCAGTGGTATTATTTCCCTGCCCAGAAAAGTTCAAATCGCATGAAAAACGCACAGACTCCTTTCGGAGCGTATGCCTTCTCACTTTCGGTGGAGGGCAGTACCGGATTCGAATTCGGCCAGTCCTTTGCACCTGATTCCATCAAGCCACTGCGTAAGGAAACGTTGACTTTGGGGGTATGGATCTGGGCAGATGTACCAACGCAGATTAGCCTGCCAGTTATCAATTACCGTACCCCAGATGGGTTAGCTGGTTCGGCGCAGCAAACTACTATACTAATCAGGACGACACCGGTCTTCTACACCACAACTTTTTACATTCCCTACGAAGCCAGGCATACCTGGCTTACACCGCTGCCTGCCTTTCCGGAGAAAGCTGCGAGAATCTACTATGACGGTTTCGTGCTAGCCGAAGGGGAATACTCATCAGCACCCCCCATCTTCGATAACGAGCAGTTGATTTCCGGGATTTGGGATGGGAAACCTTTTCTCAATATAATACGCAACCCTTCTGCTGAACATGCATGGCTGGGCCTGCGTGAATCGGCTAACTGGTTTCAGCCACGGTCGTATATCGATCCAGCATTGTTTTTACAGACCATCCAGGATCTGCAGGGTTTTGGATGGTACTACAAGTTGGCAATCAGTACCCTCTTCCAGGGCTTTTGGGGACGAGGCGCAGCCGCACAGGCGCCTCTGGTGGGCGGATACTCTTACGCTTTCTTGCAACTTATATCACTAATCTTTGTCCTGGGGTTTTTGCGTCATTGGCTGCATACCCGATCCCTGTTCCTGAGACCTGAAATTTTCTTCTTGACCGGCGCCATGCTACTCATTTGGATTCCGGCCTTTTTCCGTGGTACGTACTGGGTTTTTTACTTTGTACCACTGGTGCCTTATGCACGTTATGCCTTCCCAGCATTCATCCCGACAGCGCTGCTACTCTGTGCGGGCTGCTTGGAAGCGTTGCGGTGGGCGCAGGCCCGCTATGCAATGCCCGAAGCCTTCCCAGTGCTTGCCTTTAACGCGTTCGTGGGTGGGTTGGCCTGTTATGCAATTTTTAGCTTTGGTGGGTATTTCTATCCTTGGATCCTAAATACAGGGTATATGTTTTTTTTCATTGCAGGAATAGGCATAATTTTTATTGTGCTTAATAACACCCTGCGGGTTGGAAATAGCCTGGTGGATGCTCGGGATATTAGAAAAGACATGGATGATTTCGACTTGCATTAGAGCCAATCGCGTTTGTAGAAAATGAAAGCTGCAGTTGTGGTGAGGATCAGAGAGAAACCGAAAATGGCCAGAAATGCATAGGGATGACCTTCGCCGGGCAGGTTAACGTTCATACCGTAGAACGAGGCAACCAGAGTCGGCAAGCTGACCATGATTGTGAGGGTTGTCAGCACTTTCATGACCGCGTTGAGGTTGTTGGAGATAATGGATGCAAAGGTATCCATGGTAGAGCTGAGTATCTCAGTCTGGATATTTGTGGTTTGGATAGCTTGCTGATTTTCGGTGAGCACATCTTCCAGCAGGTCTTCATCTTCTTCATACTGGTTGAACATACGCATGCGTTGCAGGCGTTCCATCATGACACCATTGGATCGCAATGCGGTGGTGAAATAAACTAGGCTTTTCTGGAATTTGAGCAGTTCCAATATTTCGCGGTTGCGGGTGGATTTTTGGAGCTGGTCTTCGACTTGATCTACCGCACGATTAATCTCACGCAGATAGGTTAGATAGCGTGCAGCGGTTTCGAGAAGCACATAGAGTACAAAGCGGTAGCGTTTTGCAGTTTTAAAACCGCGATATTTACCATCGGTGAGGATGCGGGTGATGTGACTGTCGTGGCGACAAATGGTTACGATTAGATTATCTTTAATGATGATTCCCATTGGAATCGTGGAATAAGGAATATCGTGTGTTTCACCCTGGAAGTGCGGGATGCGCAACAGGATAAGGGTGTAGCCATCATCTCGCTCTACACGCGCCATTTCATCTTGATCCAGAGAATAGGTGATCAGTTCCGGTTCGATCCCCCAGTTTTCCAGTCTTTCTATATCATCCGGGGTTGGATCAGTTGCTTTGATCCAGCAGCCGTTCGTTGGGCTTTCAAGGGTTTGCAACCCATCAGGGGTGTTTTTGTAGATGTTAAGCATGGCAGCCTCCTGTGCGTGAGATTACATCACGCAGGGACTTGGCTGCCTACACGATGCAATTGTGTGAGTTAAACGCGTGCCTTCCGCGTAGCTCGGAACTGGCTGGCTTACTGTCTGCAGGGGTACGGTCACTCTCTTCTTTTGGCAACATTACAGTTAATCCTTGCCAGTTGTCACTGGCTGGTCTATTTTACGCCTGTTGGGAGATTTGTACAACCAATTAGAGCGATCCGGTCTACATGGTTATTGCTCTATAATTGGATACAAGGTAATCATGGCTTTATCATTTTCTCAAAAGTACAAAGCGAAGTTTTCTTGGGAAGGATTTGCTGTTGGCGCAATCCTGTTGTTGGGATTTGTTTTGCGCTTGCGGCAGTATCTCATCGGTCGTTCGTTGTGGTTGGATGAAGCTATGCTGACCTTGAATATCGTCAACCGGGATTTTCTGGGTTTATTCCAGCCATTGGATTACGATCAGGGCGCGCCGATCGGATTTTTGTTAATCGAGAAAATAATCAATATCTTGTTTGGCGAGCACGAATTCGTATTGCGCCTGTTCCCGTTTGCGGTTGGAGTCGCTGCATTAGGTCTGTTCTATTTACTGCTCCGTCGCACGATTTCGGGTGTTGGCTTGCTGGCAGGCCTGGCTTTGTTTGCTGTAAGCCCGGAATTGATCTATTATTCTGCGGAGGTGAAACAGTATATCCTCGATGTAGCGGTTACTATAATTTTGTTGTATTTGACATATCCCCTGTTATCCAAAAAGCCTGAAAAACGAAATTATGTTTACCTGATAGTGGCAGGGATATTGGTACTGTGGTTTTCCCATGCAGCCTTATTCGTGTTGGCCGGGATTGGGTTCGGTTTATTAATTCAAGCCCTGCAAAGGCGGAAGCGATCCGAGTTGAATACAGTCCTGACGCTGGGAGTCACATGGCTGGCAGACCTGGGTTTGCTGTATGTTGTCTCTCTGCGGCATTTAACCCAGAATAAATTTTTGCGGGAGTACTGGCAGGAAAATTTCATCCCGGTGCCACCCTGGGCTGATTGGAAGTGGTTCGGGTATTCTTTTAGCGGTATGCTCCAGGATCAAATTGGGATCACGGTTTCTGCGTGGCTGGTTTTCATTATCATCGTTTTGGGATTCATCTCGCTGTACCTAAAAAACAAGACCTATGCCGGTATTTTGTTGGCTATTTTCTTTTTCACTTCAGTTGCTTCGACTTTGTGGTTGTACCCGTTAGGTGGACGGTTCTCCCTTTTCATGGTTCCAGTGGTGATCATCCTGATCAGCCAGTCTCTAGGAGCGTTGGCACAGCGTCTAAACGCACAACAGGCTTGGGGCACGTTGGTAGCGTTACTGGTAGTGGCTTATTTTTTGTATGCGCCTGCATCGGAATCGCTCACTGATTTCATCAGCCCCAAATATTACGAACATATTCGTCCATCCATGGCCGCACTTTCTGAAAACTGGCAGAAGGGAGACGCGTTATTTGTTTCCAACGGGGCAGTACCGGCTTTCCGCTTCTACGCGGAGCGCTATGGGTTGGGTGAGGTTACTTACCGATCCAGTGATGTCTCTGATTATTTGGAACCGGGAAAAATCCTGTCCAGCCTCGAGCCGCTGGACGGTGGCGCACGGGTATGGGTGCTGATAACACACGTGTATGAAAAAAATTCTTTCAACGAGAAGGATTATTTGCTCAATTACCTTGACACAATCGGGAATAAAAAACGTGAGTTTCCAAGCGCAGGTACCTCGGTGTATCTTTTTTTATACGATCTTGGCCAATAACTGGGGGAATATTTGCAATGAATGAGTTACTTAAAAGCTTGA
>JBAVJG010000052.1:0-2404 GCA_049687655.1 Anaerolineales bacterium
CGGCTGGACCTGGCTAACCTGCACATCCAGCGTTACGGCGATACCGCCATTGCCAGCTACACCATGCTGATCAGCACTGCTTTTCCTGACGGCGTGCGTGTGGCCTCCCACAATGAGAGTCGTGTCATTGTTAAGATCGACGGCAAATGGAAGGTCGTACATTGCCACAAATCCCCGGCCTGGCAAGCGCCGCATGTTGGGCCAAGTGGCCAGTAGACAGTAATCGGTATTCAGTAACCAGTGAGCAGTGAAGTGAAGTTTTCTGGCCGTCTTGGTCTCCAGCAACGTGTGCTGCCTTCCTATCGCGTGCCGTTCTTCGATATGCTGGCTGCGGCTTGCGAGGACGGCATGAGTCTGTTTGCCGGGAGGGCACGTGCCGAAGAGAGCATCCTCAGTGGGGAGTTACAAGTCGCTCAGTATGCCCCAGCCCGGAATATTCACCTGCTCAAAGGTTCGCTCTATTTTTGTTACCAGCATGGATTGATTGATTGGCTCTCTGAATGGAATCCTGAAGCACTGGTCGTGGAGGCCAACCCGCGTTATCTGTCGACGCCATCGGCTGTCAAATGGATGCAGTCACGCGGGCGGCCGGTCATTGGATGGGGATTGGGCGCTCCACCCTCCAGTTCCTCCCACTTTCTGAAAAAATGGGGGGAGAGAAAAAGGGGGGCTTTCTTTCGGCGCTTCGACGCGTTGATCGCCTACAGTCAGCGTGGCGCGGATGAGTATGCCGATTACGGGATTCCGCAAGAGAAAATTTTCGTAGCGCACAATGCGGTTTCGCCAGCGCCCGCGGCTCCGCCGGACCGTAGACCATTGACAGTGGACCGTGCGAGCATCCTCTTCGTTGGACGGCTACAAGCCCGTAAGCGCATCGACTCGCTGCTGCGCGCCTGCGCGGAAATGCCGGAGCCGCAGCCGCGCCTGGTCATCGTCGGGGATGGACCTGAACGAGGCTATTTGGAACAGGTCGCGAGGCAGACCTACCCGTCCGCGGAGTTTATCGGCGCAAAACATGGGGACGAGTTAAAACCCTATTTCGCGGAAGCAGACCTGTTCGTCCTGCCCGGAACCGGAGGGTTGGCGGTGCAGGAGGCTATGAGTCACGCTCTGCCAGTCATCGTTGCAAAGGGAGATGGCACGCAAGATGATCTGGTCCGACCGGAGAACGGCTGGCAGATTCCGCCGGAAAATTATGACGCGCTGGTAACCACCATGCGCGAAGCATTGTCGGATGTAAGTCGTTTACGAATGATGGGGGAGGAGTCGTACCGGATTGTCTCGCAGGAGATCAACCTGGAGAAGATGGTGGAAGTTTTTGTGGGGGCTTTGAATTCAATCTCTTAACTGTTTCAGCAACTGTCGCGCGGCGGTTCCCAGCAAAAACGTATCCGCTCCGGCCACAATGAATTTGAAACCCTGATTGATATACGGCTGTACGGCTTCGGCTGTCAACCCAAAAATACCAATCGGCATCTTTGCCGTTTTACAAACATCGGCCACACGCTGAATGGCGGCCTTCACGTCGGAGTGGTCGACCTGACCGGGAAGCCCCATGCTGGCGGACAGGTCATACGGGCCGACCAGCACGGCATCCAATCCCGGTACCTGAACAATAGCCTCGATGTTCTTGACTGCCTCGGCGCTCTCGGCCTGGACGGAGAGCAGGATGTTCTCGTTGGCCGTTTCGAGATACTCTCCCACTTTGAGCCCGAAGCCCTGCGCGCGCCCAAAGCCCAATCCGCGTGAGCCCTCCGGGTAGTAACGACCCCACTTCACAAGCTGTTCTGCTTGTTCAGCGTTTTGGACTTGCGGAACCAGCAGCCCTGCTGCGCCTGCATCCAGCGTCTTCTTTATTACGATCTCGTCCAGCGCCGGGATGCGCACAACGCAAGGAATGGAATTTCCAGTGGCCTGGAAGATGGCCTGCAAATGATGCGGGTCGAGCGTGCTGTGTTCTGCGTCGATGAATAGCCAGTCGAACCCGATTTGGGATAGTATCTCTGCTACATCGGGGGAGTTCAGACTCAGGATGGTGCCCAGGACCAGTTCCCCTTTTTTCAGGCGTTTGCGAAGATTGGATGGCATTGCTTTTTCCCTTTTTACAAATTGCGGTAGAAGCTGTTCCTGGATTATAGAGCGGGTTGTGTACTGGTCAGCAGGGAATATTCAGTGAACTCCACCGGCACAACCAGACGCGGATACAGGATATCGGTGAAGCGTTTGACAGCCTCTGAGTTGGCGTGGATATCACGGGCGGCTTCATCCTTGAAAATAAAGTAGTGGATGAATTGCGTTGGATCATCTTTTTGTTGCAGCGATGTATACAACAGCGTGTCCGCTTCATTGTCGCGTACATAAGCAACGAATTCTTCGATGGCAGCGATGCATTCAGCCAGGTGTT
>JBAVJG010000053.1:0-2338 GCA_049687655.1 Anaerolineales bacterium
TGGGGCTGCTCGCGTGGCAGGCTGAACGTCTGCGTTTGACGCGGCGGGGGCGCCTATTGGGTAATCAGGCATTCATGCGTTTTATAGAATAAATATGCCCCAATTTCTTCCAAGGAACAGGGGCACAAATTGATTGATATGATGCTTAGGGGGCTACACAGTGGTAAACAACTGCCACAACCACACTTGGATCTGGTACCCAGGCACAACCTGCTGCGGTGCAACTTCCTGAATCAGTATATTGGCCTGGGTTTTGACATCCGCCATCTGTGTTTCTGGGTCCGGGTGTTGGCTCATCTCTGGGGCATAACATTGGTTCATACCCTAAGGCATTGTAGTTATAAGCTTCCCGGCAGGCGTTGTCGAAGGCGTACAGTGCCTTGAGCGGGTATTCATCTTCGCTCCTCTCTGGCGAGCCGGCCTCTACTTCTGTAAAGCGGTCGTTGTAGTACATCATGCTCACATCGCGCAGGCCTGCATCCGACAGCACGCCCAGCAGGAAGGATGAGCCCGCCATGGATTCTTTGAAGGCGAACTGAATGGAAGCCTGCCGTCCCGCGTAGGCCCGCACCCAGGCCAGGTCAGGATCGTGGCCGAGTCCGGAATCGAAGATTTTTGTCTCGTAGCCATTCCCGTCAATCGGGGCATCCGACCGTTCCGCCGAAAGGCCGCCGGTATCATGGTTCTCATCCTGGAACACTTGCACGCCGTCCGTTGACCACTCGGGCGTGTAGGGCGGGCTCGACCAGATCAGATAATCGCCGAAGCCGTCCCCGTTCAGATCCAGTTCAACTCCGTAATGGATGCCAATCTCGTTGTTAGGCTCTGTTCCGATCAATTCAATCGACACATACACCCAATCTTCCGTGAGCCGGACGTTGTACGTGACGATGTCCATATCCGGGATGTAAGTCATGTCCTGTGTGAAGGGACGTTCCATGCGGTAGATGTCATACGAATCCCCGTAGGGCGCGCGCTTCTCCGGCGCGGTTCCGGACGATTCGACGTCGTAGACCAGCAGGCCCTGATCAACCGCGTTGACGGGGAAATCGATGTGCGTGATGACTGGCGTAGACGTGGCAGTTGGGATTTCGGGTAAGTTTGACTCGCCTGAAAAAAGCGTTTCCGTAGGTTGGGGTAGGGTGGCGGTCACCTCGACGACCTGCACGGTCTGCTGTGGCTGGGTCGTTGGCGCGGTTCGTTGGCCAACACCTGGCAGGCTGCAGGCCAGCCCGACGATCAAGATGATTGCGATGATAAAAAGGAAGGGGGCGGGGATTTTATTGTGCATGAAAGCTCCTTTGCTCTACACCCCCATTATCCCTTTTTTAGATTTGGTTTTCAACGGGAAATAAGTAATGCTGTTAATCCCCCAGGATGTGCCCTCGGATTCTGGGCGCGATGCCGGTCAGGTCGCTCAATCCCTCCGCAAACGACTTGTGTTTTCCCCCGATGATCAACCCCGGCACCTTCGCATCCGTGTGCCTGCGCGTCGACAGGTCTTCCATGTTGCCGTGATCGGACGTGATCAGGATCAGGTTCTCGTCCATGTCCCATCCTTTGACCAGACTCTCCAGCACGCCATCAAAGGATTCCATCTGCTCGAGCGCTGCATCCATGTTCTGTTTGTGACCGGCGTAATCGCTGGCCCAGTACTCGAACAGTGAGAAATCGTACCCCTGAGCCAATTCCGCCAACTTTACCCCCGCCTCATGCGCGGATCGAACGGGTGCCTCCGCGATCTCGAGCATGGTCCGCCACCCGTGCCCGGTGAAATCCGCCGAGAGCGCCCTGCCTTCGAAAAAGTCCTCCTGCGTGAAGAGGGGATAGCCAGCGCTGGTGACCGTCAGTGGAATGGAAGAATAAATCCGCATGCCGCTCTCGATCCCGCTGAAATAACGTGGCGGATAGGCATTCAGAAAGGCAGCTTTTTTGCCTTCTGCGCGTAACCATGAGAATAGAGTGTTTCCGTTCTTGAGAAATTCTGCAACATCGGGATTGGGCTTCGGCCCGTAGTGATAGCCCAACTCCGCCGGGATGTTGACCCCCGTCATCAGCACAGCCTGCCCGGTGGCCGACTGCGGCAAGCCGTCCACGCCCAACCCGGCATCCAACGCCAGCAGCGAGACAATCTCGCTCTCATAAGGCGCGGTGGGTGCGAGTAACTTTTGTTCACCAAGCAGCGATTGCAAAAAGGGCATCTCCACCCGTGCCAGGGGATTGGTCTCGGGGTCGTCCGCTCCCAGGCCGATGCCGTCCATGAAAATAAAGAGTATTTTTGTCATGTTTGCTTATTGTACCCGCTTCTCATGTGTCATTGCGATGAGTTCTGAGCGGC
>JBAVJG010000054.1:0-3202 GCA_049687655.1 Anaerolineales bacterium
CTTCCCCTCGCGCAACGGATAAGGGAACCCGCGCACGTGGACAACAGGTGTACCTTCGGCAGCCTGTCCCATCATCAACGAGGCAGCCGCGGCCAGTTCGTCCGCCACACCGACCTGGGTGATGCGCAGACGAAACCCAAACATGTCCGGTTTCCCGCGCAAGTCGAGTAATCCGGGCAGGCCGGAGAGACCGATGGCAGCACCCACTGTGCCTTCGCGCCAGGCACGTCCGTGCGAATCGATGATCAGCACACCAATATGAGTATTGCTGGCGGCCTCGATCTTCCGGCGGATTTGTTCGGCGGAGCGGTCGGGGAATTCTGGGAGGAGCAGGACCCAGTCTTCCGCATTATTTGTATTACCGACTGCTCCGGCACCGTTCGCTGGGGCAGACCGTTTCGTTCCGGCGGGCTCTCGGCTCGAACGAGATGCAGTCGCTAAATTGGAACGACTGAAGTCATTACTACTGATAGGAGAAACATTAGAATGATCGATTCCCGCATTTGCGCATACAAATCCAAGCCTGTGTTCGACGATGATGGCGCCGGGCCGCGTGCGTAGGATTTCGTTGCTTTCTTTCAAAATCAATTCAATGATACGCGGGTCTTTCTCGGTTGGTCCGGCCAGTTCCAGCGCTCTTTCGGAGGGTGTAATGGTTGCCAGATTCACCATCCTTCCTTCAGCTTTGGAGACGATTTTCTGGGCAATTACCAGGATGTCGTTATCTTGTAGCTGAATGGTATCTGTGCTTAATGCCTTGACAATAATATCCGCCAGGTTGTCTCCCTGGCGGATGAGGGGAATTTTTGATAGTGGGGTGAGCGTGAGCATTAGTTATCCGCAGATCATAATCTGCTCAATATGTTTATCGTTATTTGACGCCGGTAATCTTGATGCCGGCATGTGTCGAACCGTACTTCTTGTTGATACCAATCAACACGCTTGTCAGGCCCTCAACCACAACGGAATTTTCAAGCGGGCCGGCGTCCCAGCCTGTCAGCCTGGCGGCCTCGACCAGCTTGATGGTTTCTGCACGTGCATCCTTGCTCGTACCTGTGACCAGCACATCGCATTCCACATTGCCGTCACCCAACAGATGTTGGTGGGAAATATTTTGAAAAGCGGAGCAAATCTCTACACCTTCACCCAGGATGGCACGCGCTTGCTGAGCCGCTGAACCAGCCTCGGGCATTTGCACGGTGCTGACCTTGGGCGGTACGAGTGGTACGGTGACATCAATGAACAATTTTCCTTGTGCGGCATCTTTCACACTTTCCAATGTGGCAAGGTGCGCAGCGAACGGTACGGTCATCACGATTATGTCCGCACTCTGAGCAACCTCAAGATTGCCCATACCCTCGATGTGTGATTGTCCGCCCAACATCATGCTGAGTTCTTCGGCCGCATCAACTGCTTTTTGTGGTATACGTGATCCGATCAACACTTTGTATCCGGCGCGCGCCCAGCGATAGGCCAGACCTTTACCTTCTTTTCCAGTTCCGCCGAGAATTGCAATGGTCAATAGAATTGGGTCACTCATTAAAATTTCTCCTCATAACGTTCCCAGACCTTTTGGGATAATTCTTTCGCTCGGGCGGCAATTTCCGCTTCATCAAGCGTGAGCAATTGGCGATCTTTCATCAAGACCTTTCCAGAGACGATGGTTGTGGTAACCATGCTTTGTTGGAAACCAAACAGGATGTGCCAGGGCAGATTGCCCGGGGTTAGTGGCGTCGGGGGATGATAGTCGACAAAGATAAGATCGGCAAATGCGCCGGGAGTAATTTCTCCAAGGGGAGCATCCGGGAAGAAAACGTTGGCTAAAGCGGCGTTGTTGTAAATCGCCAGTTGCGTCACATCGTAGCCGTTCATCCGGCGCGGGTCACGGTTCCAGACTTTATGGACGAGATAGGCTGCCTTCCACTCGTCCCACATAGCGTTGGAGAATCCGTCATTGCCAAGACAGACGTTAACCCCCGCTCGCAGCATGGACTCGACTGGGGCAACACCGACGGCATTGTTCATGTTCGAGCGCGGCTGGTGAGTGACCCAGGTGCCTGTCTCCGCTAAAAGTTCGGTCTCACGCGCGTCAACATGCACGCAGTGCGCGGTGATTGATTTCGGTCCCAGGATGCCGTGTTTGTGCAGACGGTCGATCACACGCAGCCCGGACTTGTTGAGGCTGTCCCATTCGTCCGCATCACTTTCAGCAGCGTGGATGTGGAAGCCGACGTTTTCGGGTACCGACAAACGGCACAATTCCAGGGTTGAGTCGGAAAGCGTCAGGCTGGCATGCAGGCCGAAGGTCCCGGCCAGAAGCGGGCTTTTGTCCTTCTTGATAAAGCGCAGGTTTTCATCGATGCCGGCTTTCATCTTGGCTTCACCATCGCGGTCGGTGACTTCGTAGCAAAGCGCAGCCCGCACCCCGGCCCCTTCGACAGTTTCAGCAATGATGTCGAGCGAGCCGTCGATGAAGTTTGGGGAGGCATGATGGTCCACCAGTGTGGTGGTGCCATGTTTGATGGCATCCACGAGGCAGAGCAAGGCCGAATATTTGATATCTGCTTCTAGCAGAGATTTGTCGAGCGGCCACCAGAGCTTTTCCAGAATTTCGGGGAAGTCTTTGGGGGCGTTGCCAGGAATAGCCATGCCGCGCGAGAAAGCGCCATAGAAATGGGTGTGCGCGCAGATGCCGCCGGGCATGACGACCTGCCCGCGTGCATCCAGGCTGTCAGTTTCAGGATATTTGGTTTTCAGTTCTGCAGTTGGGCCGACTTCGCGGATGCGGTCGTTTTCGATATATAAGGCGTGGTCTTCCAGGATTTGGTTGGGAGAACCCCAGGTGATTATATTGGCATTGATAATTAGCATACGCCTATTATATGCTAAATCATCCCATGCCAAACTTCTCCGGGGCAGGCAGTTTTATTCCACCGGCAGCCAATTCGCACAGGACCAGGAAAACCGCCTCGCGTAGTTCGGGGTCATCACGATACATGGCGTGATACAGATTCGTGACCACGCCCTCGCTTGGCATGCGTTTCAGGTATGGCAGAGCAGCCAAACGTTCTTCCTCGGCATCGCTCTTGAGCGCGGCGATAAGGATTTCGGTGGCCGGTGATCCCGGGGAAATGCCCACACCTTGTTTTCCGGCGAACTCGATCAGCCAGGGGGTTTCGGAAGGTGTTGTTAGCGGGCGTGG
>JBAVJG010000055.1:0-8360 GCA_049687655.1 Anaerolineales bacterium
CCGCTTCGCCGTGGACCAGCACAACAGGAAATTGAAAACTGGACAGGATGGAGGTCGAGTCGTCTCGTTCGGCCATGGCCTTGAGGGAGCCGGCCAACCCCGCGGGACGCTGCGCCGCGATCAAATCTCGGACGTAAGCCTGCACCCGTTTATCAGGCGTCAACTTGCCTGACATTGATTCTGCCACCGGCTCTACGCCAGTTTTCATGATTTCGGCAGCAGCGTCATATCGTCCCTGTTTGCGCTCAGGAGGATCGGCAAGCGCCTGCGATGCAACCAGCCCCAAGCCTGATACGCGTTCAGGGTAGGCACCCGCAAAAGCCAGCGCAACGTATCCACCCATTGAATGGCCTGCAATGACGTTTTTTTCTATGCCAAGCTGATCGAGCAGGCCAGCAATATCCGCAGCCATATCTGCGATTTTGTATTGACTTTCGACTACTTCACTCTGACCAAATCCGCGCAGGTCAGGCAGGATGATGTCGAAGTCATCTTTTAATAGAGGAACAACTTCGTCCCATATCGTATGATCCAGCGGATACCCATGCACAAGAACCAATGGCTTTCCTGACCCCTTACGAGTATAAGCGATTTGAATACCATTAACATTTATTTTTTCCACTTTCATCTCCAATTCACAGCTACTTTTAGTTTACTCCCCAATTTCGAGCGATAATTTACAAAACCATTATCACGTCCGAATTCGTAGACCTGGCGGGTGATGTTCACATCCACCTTGCAATATTCGGCAATTTTGTCCAATTCACCTGCGCGGTACCATTTCACGGCCATGAGCCCATCAGCGGACTTGGTCGCGCCGAGGGATGCCTCCGCAATCGAGTCGAGGCTCAGCCTGAAGCCTAGAGTCCGGTGGATGTCCTGGAGCAGGTCGAGGGTCCGGACGGATGCGAAGTTGAATCCCGGAGCATAGGGACGCAGCACTGGGTAGTCGAATCCGATCAGGTTGAACCCGATCACACGGTCTGCAGTTTTGAGTTCTTGAATCAAGGCTTGAGCATCCCTTTCCCAGTAGACTGTAAAGTCATTTTTCTCAGTTGAAAAAGTGACGCCACAGGACAGGCGCAGTTTCTCGATGCCGGCGCGCCCGCCAACATCTTGCAACAGGTTCTGCGTTTCAAGGTCAAAAAAGACAAGGTTCATAGGAACTTTCGATTTACGATTTACGATTTTCGTGTTCATCCAACCACTCTCGAGCAAAAGCGAGGGCGTCTTCACGCGAATGGACTTTCCCAGTGGCCTGTGCTTCGCGGATGGCTTCCAGGACCCCACCCACGCGCGGGCCAGGTTTGAGATCGAACTCAATCATCACTTCGTTGCCATTCAACAGGCGAGGTGGGGAGACAGTTTCGGCGGGCCTTTCCCAGTAGTTTTCGAGGAAGATACGACAAATGTCCAGTGTCGCAATCCAGACTTCCTGTGTCAGGGTGTGCCCGCGCGTGGCACGCGTATCGGCCAGCGCCAGCAAGATCAAATCGACAGCCGCTTCTCCGGCATCACGGAAGAAACGATAAATGGCTTTGCGCGAAGGTGTTTTACCCTCAAGTTCCATACGATTGCTGTGGAAGTGCACGCGCATATGATGCCGGATGATAAGCCGCAGACGCTGGATCTCATCGTTGCTCAGATGCAGTGCATTCGCACGCGCAGCAGTCATCTCGGTCCCTTGTTCATCGTGACCCCAGAAACGGATACGGCCATCCTCGCCGACTGTTTTACAGGCCGGCTTGGCGACATCGTGATATAACGCGGCGAAAAACAGTAGAGCACGCACGGACCGGTCGGTATTGAGTTGGTTTGCAAAGTGCGTTGCGAACTGCTCGCGATAGCGTCCCAGCCGCAAGACCAATAACCCAGTGAAGAGATCGCCGGTTGACTCGGCGTCATAGCCGGGAGCCAGGGCAGCCAGGATGTCTTCGAGATGATTCATCACGGCCAGCGTGTGCGCCCACACGTCATAGACATGCGGCGTGGACTGCTCCACACCTTTGAGCGCGGGCAGTTCCGGCAGGATGTGCGGTAACACGCCCAGCATCTCCAGGGCACGCAGGGCAGTGCCCGGTTGCGGACCTTCGAGGATATGAAACAACTCATCCCGCAAACGCTCAGGGGAAACGCTTCGCAATTCCGCCGCAGCCTGCTTCATTTTCTGACGGGTGTCCACATCGATCTGAAAATCCAACCCGGCTGCCAGACGAATCGCTCGCAGCACACGGACAGGATCATTGGTCAAGGATTCAGGTGCACAAACCCGAATGCGTTTGGAACGCACATCGTTCGCACCTTTCATGGGATCAAAGATCGTTTCGGCCCCCATGTTGTATGCAATAGCGTTGATGGTAAAGTCGCGGTCACGCAGGTCGGCTTCGATATCCGCCCCGCGATATGTGGCAAAGTCCATAACTGTGCGTGTACCATCTTCATGGATTATCACAACGCGCCCGGTGTCGCGTTCAGTGTCCAGGGGGTAAAAGGCCCCTTTTAGCTTGTTCGCAATATGACGTGATAGTTTGATACCGTCTGCGGGCACAGCAAAATCGAGATCGCGTGATGTACGTCCCAGGAAAACATCCCGCACTGCGCCGCCCACCAGGTAGACCTCCTGGTCAGGTGGCAGGGCTTCGCGAACGGAAGTCAGTAAGGGAGAGAATGAAAAAGAAGGCATGAATACGATTTCAGGGGATTCTTTGTGACGGTGAGTCTGCGCGGCACGGCGCGCCTCTTCGGGGGTGTTGCCCTGGGCAACCACCTTTCCACGTAGAAGCGCCACCCAGCGTCCGGCGTAGGGAGAAGCGGATCGAGATTCCGGTTGGCCCTTATCGTCCGTCATTCCATTCGCCCAGTCACATGCTTCTCAGTTCCCCTGGAGTTTGTCTAAATCCACGACACCGATGAAGGGCAGGTTGCGGTAATACTCATCCAGGTCGAGCCCGTATCCGAAGACGAACTTGTTAGGGATTTCGAATCCGCGGTAATGAATTGGGACAACCACTTCGCGACGCTCGGCTTTATCGAGCAGCGTGCAGACTTTCAAACTGCGCGGTTGACGGGTAGAGAGCAGTTCCAGCACGTGTGAGATAGTGTGTCCGCTATCGATGATGTCTTCTACCAGCAACACATCCTTGTCGCGGATGTTGTTCTGCAGGTCGAGCGTCACACGCACATTACCTTCTGATTCTCGCGCGCCAGCCCCGTAGGATGAGATTGCCATGAAATCAATCTGGTGTGGGATGGTGAGATGGCGCATCAAATCTACCAGGAAAACAATTCCGCCACGTAAAATACATATTAAGAGCAGGTTGTCAGTACCTACGTAATCGCGGCTGATTTCTTCTCCAATCTCGGCGATACGGGTTTGCAGGCTGTCATCGTCGATCAGGGTTTCCGCCAGAAAATCACGATAATCTTGCATGCTCGCTCCTATAACAATTCAATTTACTAATGTGGGATTTCATACCTCTAACGGGGTACTTCACCCCGCTAGAGCGGGACTTCGTGGTGCTCACGGCAGCGGGCTTCATACATTTCAGAAGCGCCAACGATCACAACCGGGTCATCATAACGGGCTGGTTTGCCATTGACCAGTCGTTGCGTACGCGAGGCTTCGTTCCCACAGGTCATGCAGATGGCGTGCAGCTTGTCGACCTTTTCGGCTTTTGACATCAAGGTAGGCATGGGGCCAAACGGTTCGGCGCGGAAGTCCATGTCCAATCCTGCTACAATAACACGAACGCCGCTCTCTGCCAGTTCCTGCGCCACATCTACGATTTCAGGATCGAAGAACTGTGCCTCATCAATCGCAACCACGGTTGTATCTTCATCGATACGCTCACGGATATCGGCCGCTTTCTCTACGGGGATGGCGCGGTAATTCGCACCTGCGTGCGAAGTCACTTTCTCCGCAGCGTAGCGGACATCAATGGCAGGTTTGAAGACCTGCACTTTCTGCTTCGCAATCGTGGCGCGCACCAGGCGGCGGATGAGTTCATCTGTTTTACCGCTGAACATAGAACCGCAGACAACTTCGATGGAACCGGTATGATGCTTCATAACTTCTCTTTCCCATTTTTTAGATGCAATTCATAACTCAGCAAAACAGGCAGATGCGATGCATCTGCCTGTTAAGTTTACCCGAGTTTGCTAAACACGCAATCCTTAGGGCTATTTATTCTCTTTTGCGAACTCGTAACCAAGCGCGCGTAGCCTCTTCTTGGTGTCAATCAGGGATTTCTGACCAAAGCCAGAGATAGCCAGCACGGCATTTTCGCCTTCAGCCATCTTATTCAATAGCTGGCCAACTTTCTTGATGCCAGCTTTTGCCAGGGCATCGGTCGGGCGCTTACCCAGTTCAAGTTCGGCAACCGGGCGTTCGGGGGAAACCTTTTCCGTTTCGCGGGCTTTCTTTTCCTCCACGTAATCCTGACGGGCCTGTAGTTTCTTGTAGAAGCGGTCTACCTGACCTTCGATATCGACAATACGCTGCATTTCACCGCTGAAGAAAGGGTGACAATTGGAGCAGATTTCAACACGAATTTCTTTCTGGGTTGAGCCAGTCTTCCAAGTATTCCCACAGGCACAGGTTACTGTGGCATCCACATAGTATGTGGGATGAATGTCTGTCTTCATACCAATATCCTTTTATTGCTCTTCCGGGACCACGTTGACGCGCTTGCGCCCGTGGATAATATCAAACTTCACAACCCCATCCATCGTTGCAAACAGAGTGTCATCGCTACCCTTGCCTACGTTGAGGCCTGGTTTGATGCTGGTGCCGCGCTGACGTACCAGGATGTTCCCTGAAAGAACTTGCTGGCCGGCATAGCGTTTCACACCCAGGCGTTGGGCATTGCTGTCTCGTCCGTTGCGGCTTGAGCCGCCACCTTTTTTGTGTGCCATTTTTTACCTCACACTACTTCTCAGTTTTCTTGGTTGAAGAGGACTTTTTCGTAGTAGTCTTCTTCGTTGTTGTCTTCTTCCCTTTTGAGGAAGATGTAGCCGGGGCTTTCTCGGTCTTCTTAGAAGGAGCTTTTTCAGCCTTCTTTTCCTTCGCAGCCGGCTTCTTCCTTTTCGGGGACGATGTAGCCGAGGCTTCTCTCTTTTCTTCCTTCTTCTCGGCCTTGGCTTCAGCGTCCTTTTCAGCCGGGGCTTCCGCTTTTTTGGTCCTGGTAGTTTTACTGCCAGCGTCAATAGCATCCACCATCAAACGGGTGTATTGCTGACGATGACCGCTCTTAACGCGGATGCGGTTCTTCGGACTGTATTTGAAGACAATGATCTTGGGACCCTTGATATGGTCCATAACTGTGGTGCTGACCTGAATGCCATCAACAGTAGGTGTTCCAACAGTGAATTCTTCACCGTCGACCAACATCAGCACTCGATCCAGACCGACTTTATCACCGGCGTTGACCGGCAGGCGATCGACCTCGATGGGCTCGCCTTCGACGGCCTTGTATTGCTTACCGCCGCTTTCTACAATCGCATATTTCATTTTTTCTCCTGGCATTTCACTTCGCCACACTGACCGCGGGGTTTTCACATCCTTTGATTTAATTCTGGATGGGTCCTTCGCCGATGTGCGGGGAAGCCGGGTTACAAACGACCGCCCTGGCTGATCTCGCTGCCAGGGCAGAAGCAGACGGCATTATACCTTTTGAGGAGTTCTGTGTCAACGTTCAAATGCTGAATTTTGCTCCTTTCTGCCGCTCGGAATGAAAATCCCCAGAGCGATGTTTGCCAGGATCGAGCCAAGGGTGGCCTCAGCAGGCATATCGTCCGGGGGCGAAGCGATGTCCTTCGTCTACATAAATAAAGATGCCTTTAGCAGGGTGTCTCTTACATAGAAAATAACAGGACTTACGCAAAGCCCGAAAATCCGGAACAAACTGCTCTTGAGCGTTAGCCGCTATTGGACAACAACTCACCTAAAGGAAGCATGACTTCTCCCGACTTTACTGTGGTTTGTATGCTGTTATGTGCATCTGTAATACTATTTCCGTTCGCGCCACAACTTGAGAACAGGGCCAGTATCAGAAAGAACGACATCACAACAGCGGTGCGTATGAGTTTATCTGCCATTTCTATCTCCTTCCATAAACATCTCTTTTAGGGCTTACGCAGTCCGCAAAAAGGTACCGAAAATAGGGGCTGCGTAACTCCTGTCTTTATTGAAGGACGCTGCGTTCTTCGAAAAGGTTCCTTTGCCCATTGACAAAGGTGCTTCCCTCCGCTAATCTTGGAGCATGGCAAATCCCAATGCGGCACAACGAAAAATTGCCCGCGCTCCGCTGGAGGCAAAGGTTTTCCTCTCCGGGCCGACCGGAAGCGGCAAGACGACCACCGGTGTGGAACGCATGGAATATCTGCTCAAGCAAGGCATTCGTGCGGATTCGCTCCTGATCTTGACCCCGCAGCGGACACTGCAAGACCCCTATCTCGCCTCATTACATGGACCCGAAACTGCTCCCGGCGGTGAAGTGACGCTCGCCACTGTAGGCGGACTCGCCCGCCGCATGGTGGACCTGTTCTGGCCGCTGGCAGCGGATGTAGCAGGCTTTGCGCATCCTGATCAGCCGCCGGTCTTCCTGACGCTCGAAACGGCGCAGTATTACATGGCGCATATCGTCCGCCCGCTGCTGGATGAAGGCTATTTCGAGTCGATCACCATTGACCGCAACCGCCTGTATTCCCAAATTATCGACAACTTGAATAAATCTGCTGTGATCGGTTTCCCCGTGGACGAAATCGGCGCGCGCCTGGACGCGGCCTGGTTCGGCGACCCCGGCCAGCGGCGAGTCTATGAGGATGCGCAGGACTGCGCGACCCGTTTCAGGAGTTACTGTCTCGACCACAATTTGCTGGATTTCTCCCTGCAACTGGACGTGTTTTGGAATTATTTGTGGCCCGAAGAGCACGTCCGAAATTATTTAACGAAGACTTATCGCCACCTGATCTACGATAACTTGGAAGAGGATATCCCGCGCGGGCATGACATTATCAGACAATGGCTGCCGGATTTCGAATCCGCTCTACTTATTTACGATGAAGGTGGAGGCTATCGCCGCTTCCTGGGCGCGGACCCGGAAACTGGCTGGGCCTTGCGTGAGTTATGTGGTGAGCAGGCCGTGTTGGATCAGAGTTTTGTGATCTCACAAGAAATTGCATACCTAGAAAATTCACTGGCTGAGGCAGTTTCTCCCTTGCCAGAGCCGAGACCATCAGACACTGATGGATATGGTGACGCCCTGGCTTTTGTCCAATCCCGCTTCTATCCCGAGCTGCTGGATGCTATTGCAGATGAGACACTGGCTTTGCTCAATGAAGGCTTTCCTGCCTCCGAAATCGTCATCCTGGCTCCCTATCTATCGGACTCCCTGCGCTTCTCGTTGACCAATCGTCTGGATGCACGCGAAATCCCCTGGCGTTCGCACCGCCCATCGCGCTCGCTGCGGGATGAGCCTGCCAGTCACACCTTGCTGACATTGGCCGCGCTGGCGCATCCGGGTTGGAAGGTCCGCCCGCCCATGTTCGACGTGGCCTATGCACTGATGCACTCCATCGAGGGCATGGACCTGGTTCGAGCGCAGTTGCTGGTTGAAATCGTCTACCGCCAGCGCGACTTCTCGCTGGCTCCCTTCGACGGCATCAAGCCTGACGTGCAGGAGCGCATCACGTTCACGTTTGGGAACCGGTACAGCCTCCTTCGAGACTGGCTGCAGGCCTATCGCGAGTCCGATGCGCTGCCGTTGGATCATTTCCTGCGCAAGCTGTTTGGGGAGGTGCTGTCGCAGCCGGGATTTGGCTTCCATACCAATCTCGATTTTGTACGCGTAGCAGCCAGTCTGGTTGAGTCGGTCAGGAAGTTCCGCATGGCGATGGAACCATCGGAAGACCTGACAGGATCGACAAACCTGTCAGGTCTGGGCAAAGAGTATCTTGCCATGCTCCAAGATGGGGTGATCGCCGCGCAATATCTCGAATCCTGGCGGACGGAGGAAGAAGAGGCCGTGCTGGTGGCGCCCGCTTATACTTTCCTGATGATGAATCGTCCCGTGAGCGTGCAGTTCTGGCTGGACGCGGGCTCGAGCGGTTGGTACGAGCGCCTGGCACAGCCGATCACGCATCCGTATGTACTGGCGCGCGGATGGGAACCAGGCCGCCTGTGGACCGACGCAGACGAAGTTGAGCGCAGCAAGGAGAGTCTGGCACGGCTGACATCCGGCTTGCTGCGGCGCTGCCGGGAACGCGTCTACCTGGGGATGAGCGAGTTAGGTGAATCCGGCTTCGAGCAGCGCGGGGATTTGTTGAAGGCATTCCAAAAGGTGTTGCAATCCTCTTCATAG
>JBAVJG010000056.1:0-5529 GCA_049687655.1 Anaerolineales bacterium
GGCAGCGCCGGTTTCAACGGTATCGTAGCCGCCCTGTTCGGACAACTGCATCCCCTCTGGTCGATACCCGCCTCGATTTTATTTGGCGCGCTATTGGTTGGAGCCAACAGTATGCAGCGCGTGGTACAGGTACCTTCGGCGTTGGTAATCGCCTTGAACGGACTGGTAGTGGTCTTCGTGGTCAGCAGCGAATTCTGGCGCCGCCGCAGACAAAGACGCCGGCTGGCTGCCGCCAAGGAAGATGATTCGCCGCCCAAGCCAGATTCCGATGTCCATTTGCCGATGGAGGTGGATGCGTGATCTCGGATCTGTTTACCACCACCGTTTTGGTCGGCATCCTGGCTTCCGGAATCCGCCTGGCAACCCCTTACCTGTACGCCGCTATCGGTGAGGCCTTTGGTCAGCGCAGTGGTGTGCTCAACCTGGGCGTGGAAGGCCAGATGTTGTTGGGCGCTTTTGCCGCATTCTACGTCGCGCTGACAACTGGAAATTTGTGGCTGGCCGTACTGGTTGCCATGTTGGTGGGCGCCCTCATGGGACTGGCGATGGCCTTTGTGACTGTCAACCTGCATGCCCAGCAAGGCATCAGTGGGATCGGGTTTTACCTGTTCGGTCTTGGTATGAGCGATTTGTTGTTCCAGAAAATGCTGGGTACCGTCGAGACAGTGAAAGGCTTCTCAAAAATTAATATCCCGGTGTTGAGTGACATTCCCGGATTGGGTGAGATCTTCTTCAGTCAGAACCTGCTTGTCTACCTGGCATATTTATTGGTTCCCATTGCCTGGTTCGTGTTGAATAAAACCACGCTTGGGTTGAAAATTCGCTCAGTGGGAGAAAACCCCGAAGCGGCCGATTCGCTGGGGGTATCGGTAGCAGGCATTCGGTACTTTACGATCGTGCTGGGTGGGACCCTGTCAGGGGTGGCCGGGGCTTCTCTGTCCATCGCCCTGTTGAACGTTTTTCAGCAAAATATGACCAGTGGAATGGGTTTTATTGCAGTGGCATTGGTCTATTTTGGGGGCTGGCGTCCGTGGGGTGTTTTGGTCGGCGCGTTGCTGTTCAGCCTGGTGAACTCACTGCAATTGTGGATCCAGGTTCTAGGCATTCCCATCCCATCGGAAATCGCTGTGATGATGCCTTATGTGCTGACCATCCTGGTGCTAGTTGCTTCTGCATCCAGGGTGCGCAGCCCATCTGCGTTAACCAAACCGTTTGAACGCGAAGATTGATATTGATCAGGAGGTGTGACCCTAAAAATAAATGGCTTGTTATAAGACCGCTTGTTGTTTCAAATTATTGAAAAGGAGAAGAAAAATGAAGAAAAATTTACGCCTGTTTGTGTTGTTCGTGTTGCTGGCATTAGTTGTAGGTGCTTGCGGTGCTCCCGCTACGGAAGCCCCCGCCTCCGAGGAACCGGCTGCTCCTGCCCCGACTGAGGCACCGGCTCCAACGGAAGAACCCGCTGCTCCTGAAGAACCTGCTATGGAACCTTTCCGTGTGGCCGTTGTTATGCCCAGCGCTATCAATGACCTGGCCTTCAGCCAGAGCATGTACGATGCCCTGCTGCGCGTCCAGGAAGAGATGGGTGGCGAATCGATGTTCGAGATCGTCTACTCTGAGAATATGTTCGTAGTAGACGATGCCGCTGCTGCGCTCCGTGACTACGCTTCCCAGGGCTTTGATCTGGTAATCGGACATGGCTCCCAGTATGGCTCTTCTCTGCAGGAAATTGCTCCCGATTTCCCCGAAACCAGCTTTGCCTGGGGCACTACGGTGGATACCTTCGGCGAGCCGAATATCTTCGCCTATGAAGCAGCCTCCCAGGAAGGTGGTTATGTCAATGGTGTGGTTGCAGCCAGCCTGACCACCAGCGATGTTATCGGTATAATTGGTCCTATCGAAACCGGCGATGCCAAATTATATGTGGATGGCTTCCAGGCCGGTGTTGCAGCCACCAATCCCGACATTCAGGTCAACGTCAACTACATCGGTTCCTTCTCGGATGTGGCGTTGGCATCCGAAGCCGCCAATACCCACGTCTCCGCTGGCGCGGACGTGTTGACCGGTACCGCTCAGATGGTTGTGGGCGCGATTGGCGTGGCCGAAGAGAACAACGTGCCCTGGTTCGGCACGCAGTCCAACCAGACCTCCCTGGCACCCTCCGTTGTGGTTGCCAGCCAGGTCTATCATTGGGAAGGAATCCTCAATGAGATGATCAGCCTGATCCAGAATGGCACGTTTGGCGGCCAATCCTTCGTGATCAACCTGGAAAACGGTGGCGAAGTCATTGAATACAACCCGGATTACACCGTTCCCGCTGAAGTCCAGACACTGGCCGATGATACCGTTCAAGGCATCACTGACGGTTCGATCACCATTGAGATGGGCGAATAACTTTTGACGGATAGCCTGACGGTTCCCTTACGGAGCCGTCAGGCTTCTCCCGTTTTGAACATAGTATGACAATGACACCCCAATTTTCGGTTATTTTTTCAAATTCGATTGCATGATAGATAGAGAGTAGAAAAGGTACCAGATGGCAGAAGCGAATATCCTTCCCTCCGGCCGGGCCCGCATTGACAGCTTGGAAATGCGCGCTATTACCAAGCGATTCCCCGGCGTACTCGCCAATGACCACATCGATTTCGATGTGAAGTCCGGCGAGGTCCATGCTTTGTTGGGGGAGAACGGCGCGGGCAAGAGCACGCTGATGAAGATTCTCTATGGACTGTACCACCCTGATGAAGGTGAAATCCTGCTCAATGGCAGACCGGTCACGATTGACTCGCCAACTGATTCCATCAACCTGGGCATTGGGATGATCCACCAGCATTTCATGCTGGTGCAAACACTGACTGTAGCTGAAAATGTGGCTCTGGGGCTACCGTCTACCCGCGGCCTGCTGACCGACCTTGATCGTGTTTCTAAACGTATCGTCGAACTGGCTGACATCTACGGCTTGAGAATGGACCCGTCCGCTTATATCTGGCAACTTTCGGTGGGTCAGCAGCAGCGCGTTGAAATTATCAAAGCCCTTTATCGAGGGGCTGCTCTGCTTATCCTGGATGAACCAAGCGCTGTGCTCACACCCCAGGAAGTGGACGAGTTATTCGTCATTATGAACCAGATGGTCAAAGACGGCCATGCACTTATCTTTATTTCTCATAAATTGCACGAAGTGGTCGAGATCAGCAACCGGGTCAGCGTGCTGCGCGATGGGCGCCTGATGGGTACACGTCCCACGTCCGAGACCACCAAGCAAGATCTGGCAAACTGGATGGTTGGCCGTGAAGTCGGCTTTGCGCCCGATCGCGGCGAAGCGAAACGCGGCGAGATTCGTCTGCAGCTCACAGATGTCTCTTGTGGCAGTGACCGCGGTACGCCTGGCCTGCGTGGAGTCAGCCTGGATGTGCATTCGGGTGAGATCCTGGGTATCGCCGGTGTTTCAGGCAACGGCCAGCGTGAACTGGCGGAAGCAATTACCGGTTTGCGGAGAGTGACAGCTGGAAAGATTGCTCTGGAGGGCGAAGATGTCACTAACCTGCTGCCTGCCGAGCTGACCGAGCGCATGCTGTCATATATCCCCGAAGAGCGTATGCGCGATGGCATGATCAAGAATTTTACAGTTGCTGAAAATTTGATCTTGCGCGAGCATCATAAGCAGCCGTACTCGCGTTCGGGTTTCCTCAGCCTGGGCGAAATCGCCCGCCGCAGTGAAAAACTGATCGCCCAATTCCAGGTCAAGACGCCTTCTCTGGAGACACCTGCCAAAAGCCTGTCCGGTGGCAATATCCAGAAGGTAGTCATCGCGCGCGAACTCTCGCGGCAGCCGCGTGCCATCGTTGCAGCCCAACCCACCCGTGGACTGGACATCGGCGCGACCGAATACGTCCGCCAGCAGTTGATCGAACAGCGCGTGGAAGGTGCCGCCATCCTGCTCATCTCGGAGGACCTGGACGAGATTTTCGCGCTTTCCGACCGAATTGCTGTCATCTATGAAGGCCAGATCATGGACATCCTCCCTCGCGACGAGGCCACACCTGAAAAACTAGGCTTATTAATGGCCGGAGTTAAGGATGTAGTGGCGACTTAGCGTAGCACCCCCTTTGGGGTAAGTCGCTATTACAAAAATTTAATGCTACAATAAAATCACCATTGGTTCGGTGGTCGTTTGGAAACGATTGATTTCCAGCGGCGTGGGGTGCCAACCCCTCGAAAAGTGCCGCCGTCCGTATCAGGAGGTACCCACCTATGAACCTTTGGCAGCAATATGTTCGCCCTACATCCGTTGTAGAGGCTGTTACTGCCCTGACGTCTGCTCCCGGCCCGGCGCTCCCCCTTGCCGGTGGGACGGACATTCTGCTCGACCTGCAACAGGGTCGTCATTCCCCCGTTCACACCATCGTAGACTTGACCGAAATCCCGGAGATGAATCTTCTCGAAACCCGGGACGAGCGTCTGTTCATCGGCGGCGGCGTGCCGCTCTCCCGCATCGCACGGGACCCTCTGGTCCTTACCCATGCCCGGGCTTTGGTCGAAGCCTGTGACCTGGTCGGCGGTCCTCAGGTACGCAATGTGGCTACGCTGGGCGGAAACGTCGCCCACGCCCTGCCCGCCGCGGACGGCACCATCGGCCTGCTATGCCTGGATGCCGAGGCCGAAGTGGCCGGCGCAGAGGGCGTTCGCTTTTTACCATTGCCGCAACTTTTTTTGGGGCCCGGTAAATCGGCGTTACAACCTGGCCAGATCATTGTTGGGTTTTATGTACCTCAACAAAAAACGGGACAGGCCTCTTGCTTCAAACGCATCATGCGTCCGCAGGGTGTGGCTCTGCCGATTATCAATCTTGCTGTCTGGCTGGAACGAAGCGATGAAACCATCAACAAAATACGCCTCGCAGTGGGTCCAGGCGGTGCGGTACCCTTCCGTGCCCGCAAATTAGAAGCCTCAATTGCCGGCAAGCCTTACTCTGATGATACCTTCAAGTCTGCGTTGGACGCGTTGGTAGCAGAGGTCACATTCCGCACCAGCGCCATGCGCGCTACTTCGGAGTATCGTTATCATTTAGTAATTTCGTTGTTGAAAGATACGCTCGAAGCTGCCTGGGAACGAGCAGAATAATAAACCCTTGGCCGAGTGATTGTCGAGGCCATATCGTGGCCAACAGGCACTAGGGCAGTAAAAATAACTTGTAGCGTGGTGTGACCTCGATATGCTCTTCGCAAGGAACACTCAGAGCTACTCGACCACCGGAAAATATAGGATAGTAAATTATGGAAAATCAAATCTCTTTAACCGTAAATGGAAAGCAGCACTCTCTCACAGTCAACCCAACCGAAACCCTGGCGGATGCGCTCCGCAAGCGTCTGAAACTGACCGGGACCAAGATCGGATGCGAAGAAGCCGAATGTGGCATTTGCACCGTTCTAATAAATGGTGAACCAATACTTTCCTGTGTTTATCCTGCTGCGCGTGCGGATGGCAAGGATATTTTGACAATCGAAGGCCTGGCCAAATCAGAAGATGGCA
>JBAVJG010000057.1:0-1829 GCA_049687655.1 Anaerolineales bacterium
GAACAGCCAGCGGCTGCGGCAGCTCACTCACAAGCACCTTGAGCCCGGCACGATGCAGCCGGAGGGCCACACCGGTGGCCAGGTCGCCCCCACCACGGAGTAAAATGAGCGCAGGCATAGGCGGGCGAATCGTTGCCTTAGGGATATCATGATGATTCTCGCTTCCTCGAACTGTTTTCTTGCAGCATATGGCTGAATGAATATAACAGCAGGAAAATAAACAGGAAGAAGAACGTATAAAGGAAGGTAAAGGCTGCCAGTCGCTTACTCGGTTCGATGACGATGCCGAGGATTTCCATCGCTGTCTCAGTGGGTTTTTGCAGGATATCCCATGAATTTAGTCGTACAAAACGGCCGATGTAGATGCCAAAACTGCTCAGACCCGAGATCACAAAAACAAAGATCCAACCTAAGCGCCGCCCAAACCTGCGAATGACCAGGTCTTGCATCATGTACAGTGAGATCACCCCGAGCAGCATACCTGTCCATGAGCACCACACGACTACGATGACGTCATACCACAACGGCGCGCCACCGGAATTTCTCGCGAGGTCTTGGAGGTCAGTCAGCATGTACGGAGCGTTTGGGTAGAAGATCAGCCACAAAAACGCGGTAATGGGAAAAAAGATATACAGCCAATTACGTCTCCGCAATAAGGCGTGAGTGAAATAAGAAAGGATGAACGGAATCCAAGCCAGAAATAGATTCCAAATCAGCCCGAGATGACGTCCGGAATCGCTATAAGCCACACGCGCAACGACGAGTGTTATGCACACCAGGCAGGCAGTATTGATCAATACGAAGACAGCGATGTTGTGTCTGTTATCTCGCAGGAAACTTTTTAATTGGTTGAACATAAGCATCAATTCATTTCGTGCAAGTACACAATCATATCAATGTCACCTGGTGAATGCCCGAAATCAGTCAGCATGGCGGCAGCCTCACTGCGGTGTTGGGTGCCGTGGTTGACCAGATGCACCATCAAGTGCCATAACGTATTCTGGTGTGGCTTTCCGCCTGTGGTGCGATAGTGGATAGTGCTGCTTAACTTGTCTTCGCTGACGGTTTCAACGAAGGCCATAAGATTTTTCTCTTCGGTTTTCCAAAGTTCTCGTAATGACTCAAAGGTCGGGAAATCTTCCGGCAGCAGCCATTCGGTTGGGGAGTGACCTTCCCAACGCCTACGCCAGAGCCACTCGGCGAACAAGGTGTGGACGAGCGTACCGCGCAAACCGCCATAGCTGAAGGAGGCAGATGCCAGGAACTGTTCGCGGTTCACTTTCGATGCCGCACTTAAGATGCGCGTATTCGCCCAGGCATTGTATTGATACAGGGTCTGAATTTCGTCTTTTTTCATTTCAGAAATTCCAGCAGGAGCGGGTTCACTTCTTCCGGTTTTTCATAATGTGGCAGATGTCCGCAGTTGTCAAAGGCGTGGAATTCAGCCCCTGGGATAGCCGCAAGTATATGTTCACTGTGGGTGAAGGGTACGGTTTTGTCGTCCCGTCCCCACAGGAGCATAGTGGGCGTTTCTTGTTCGCCGACTTCCCGGTAGCTGGACGAGAAGTCTCCCAACATGCCGTTGCGCACGGTCGATAGGATGGCACGCATGAAACCCTTGTATTTCATCTGGAGCATATACTGGTTGACGAAGGCTTTGATATTGGCGGGATCATAGAAATCGGATTTGACGCTCCTGGCCATCTGCCCGCTTCCAAACAGACCGAAAGCAAGCTCCCCGAACCCGGGCGCTGTCGCCCCTTTGAGAATGCGTGCAAAGGTTATCGGGCACGCGCCTGCCGGGTCCACCAGAACGAGTTTTTCTACTG
>JBAVJG010000058.1:0-2101 GCA_049687655.1 Anaerolineales bacterium
CAGTGGCAATGTGTTGGGCAACGAAGACAAGCACCTCCAGGTCTGTGTCGGTATAGGCGATTTCTTTTCGATAATTTTGAATGACAATCACACCGTCGAGATTTTTATCCACGATGAATGGCACACCCATCAAATCCTCAGCGAGCGGTTCCCGCAGTTCCATTTCGCCCTCGGCTATCAGCTTGTCAACATCGGAACGTGTAACATGCACAGGCTGCATGGCCTTAAGAACAATTCTTGTCCCACCGCCAGATTGGTTGAGCGGGTGGGGCATCGGGGGAGTACCTTTTGACGAATCCACATAATAGGGAAAACTAATAATATCAGTTGTCTTGTCATGGAATGCAATAAAGAAATTCTCAGCATACATCAATTTCCCCACAATTTTATGTACAGTCTTATAAAACGTTTCTAAGTTTTTGGAAGCGCTGGCTGCGTCCGCTATTTTATAAAGAGCAGACTGAACCCTCAACGATTTTTTATGTTCCTTTTCACGCGCCGCTAATTCCTTCTTCAATGATGCAACGTCAGATTTTGGCGTAACCGATCTCTTTGTCGCCATACCCACACTCCTAAAACCATTTTCGCAATCATCATACTTTTTGGGACGGCAAGAGTCAATAGATATTTAGGATGAATTTTATCCGCTTATCGGGTGATATCTTTTTCCCCCACTCCTTAGCCAAAGGGAAATCTTTACCGTGCAATTGGCGAATACTGTCAATCGCCTCCCGTCCGGTGATAACCTGTACTAATGGGAGATCAGCAATTGTCTCTGTAACATTGTCCGCCGAAAGTTCGGAAGATGGTTGCCGAGCATGGAAATAGTACAGCGCCGAACCAGTCAGCAGGCTGATGCCAATTAAAAATAGAGCATAGGAAAGCAATCTGCGCTTGGAAATCATTCGAATGCCCTTGAAGCTTCTATCTTGTGAAGTCTTTCCGCAACCATTTGAATAGGATGTTTGGCATGCGTATCAGCTCCATCTAAAATTTGGGACCGGCAAGATGTACCCACAGCAGACACCAAATTCCCGTTTTTCGTAGCAATTCTTACCGCCGGGAACAAAGTCAACTCCCCCACCTGCATAGATACATTATAGTGTTCCGCTTCATAACCAAACGCGCCAGCCATGCCACAGCAGCCGGAAGGGATGATTTCCACTTCGTACCCCATTGCCAGTAAAAGTGCTGCAGAAGCTGCCTGACCGACTGCGAAACCATCTGCCGCAGGCGGTTGTGCTTTTTGGTAACAATGCCCGTGCAACTTGATTTTTTGTGTATCCCAATAAGGGCTTTCGCGCACGATCTTGGTTACGCGCAGTTCATTGTTATTATCGTTCTTTTGCGGTCGAACCAGGAATTCTTCTACCAACCATACGCGTTTTGCCAGTTCCTCGACTTCCTTTCGTCGGTTGGGCAGGAGGTCCAGGAACTCTTCCCGCAGTGTGTACAACTCGGAAGGTTCGATCCCTAACACAGGGATTTTCTTATCAGGGTCAAGTTTGTCGATAGCATCCAGAATCCGTTTTGCATGCTGCCGCGCCGGCTCGATAAAACCTTTTGAAATCAACGTCCGTCCGGCGCCGAAGTATGGCAGAAATATCACATTGATACCACAGGCACTCAAAACTTCCAGAGCGGCCTTCTCGATCTCAGGTTCGAAGAAATGCGTGAAGGTATCACAGAGCAGGAGTACTGTCTCCATAGTGTCTTTGCGAGGAGCCGTTCTTTGGCGACGAAGCAATCTCCAGAAAGATGGATAATTTTCCCTAACACCAAATTTAGGCAAGCCCCGCTGCAGAGCCAGTCCAAAAAACGGGTTGATGATTTTCCTGATGACATTTTTCGACAGCATCCAGTTTGCAAATCGTCCAAACGGCGCGCCTATCTGGGTCAACGGACCTATATAGGCGAACAGGTAATCCCGCAGTTTGCGTCGATGCGATTGGTAGTATTCATGCTGAAACTCATATTTGAGTTTCGCCATGTCCACGCCGCTGGGGCACTCAGCCTTGCAGCCTTTACAAGCCAGGCACAGGTCAAGAGCGCCAAAAACGGCATTTTCGATTTCAGATTGTTGATTTTGTATTGACAAAGG
>JBAVJG010000059.1:0-1560 GCA_049687655.1 Anaerolineales bacterium
GGTTATCTGTTGGGGCACGAGTGGATGCTGATCAGCCAGTATCTCAAGGCTTATTTCCCCTATCTCATGGCAGGCGGATTTGGCATAATTGGCCTGTATGACTTATACACATATCGCGCATCCATCCCAACTATGGCTCGGATTTTTGTTCGATCACGGGAGTGAAACCTGTTTGAGTTTGCGTATAATAGCGAGTACTATAGAATCAATCATACTGTGTGGTTAACTTCAGCTTCGTTGGGCAAAGATGATCCGTTCGGCATTGAGAACTGCTGATTGTTTAGCGTACGGGTTATGAAAGCAACTTGTGAGTTGAAGCTGTCAAACAGAAATAGTATTTATAATTGAGCCAGCTTGTATTCGGTATGGTAATTAATTCAGCCCATCAGTTAACCTAATGACGTTCGAAATCATTCTGACATTATCCATTATTGTAGTCGCGGTGATCCTGTTTGCCACCGAAAAATTGCGTGTGGACATCATCGCCTTATTGGTGCTCTTGACCCTGGTCTTGAGTGGCCTGATCGAGGCAGACCAGGCCTTCTTGGGATTCGCCAGCCCGGCAGTCATCACAGTCTGGGCGGTATATATTGTCTCCGGGGCACTTTTCAAAACCGGCGTTTCAGATGTTTTGGGCGTGTGGATTTCACGCCTGGCTGGGAACAGCGAGCCGCGTTTGATTGCGATCATTATGCTGACCTGCGGCACGATGTCAGCTTTCATGAACAACATCGGTGCAACCGCCATGCTGCTGCCCGCCGTGGTGGGAATTTCACGAAAATCGGGCATAAAGCTATCGAAACTGTTGATTCCCCTGGCATTTTCATCCCTGCTGGGCGGAAATATGACCCAGATCGGCACGCCGCCAAACATCCTTGCCACCAGCATTCTAACGGAACGCGGATTGCCATCCTTCGAATTTTTCGATTTCGCCCCAACAGGCATCATTGTGTTCTTAGCCGGGGTGCTTTATATGGTACTGGTGGGACGCTTTCTGCTGCCCTCTCATACTAACGTGGAGGATGCGCAGGCAGCCAAGCTGCGGGAATATGTAACTGAAGTAAGAGTTCTTGCAGATAGCCGGTTAGTGGGTCTATCCCTGTCGGAAGCACATTTGAACGATGAGTTGGGATTGTCTGTTCTGGCGATCGTTCATGACGGAAAACAGGTTGCTCGAATTGACAGTGAAACACTCATCAGGGTGGATGACCTGCTGATCGTTTCCGGGGATGTCAAATCCCTGATCGACGCGGACAAAAGACTGGGGGTGGTGATCGAACCGGATTTCAAATTTCAATTATCAGATTTGGACACCGAATCAGCGCATGTTTTCGAGGCAGTTCTACCCTCCCGCTCACAGTTTGCAGGTCGTACCGTAAAAGAAATCCGTTTCCGTGACCGGTATGGATTCACCGTGCTGGCTATCTGGCGGCAAGGGGAAGTTCTGGTGGGCCGCTTGGGAGATGTCAAACTGCGCGCCGCAGACGTACTCTTGCTCAAGGGAGCGCGCAAGAACATGCAGGATTTACAACACAACAGCCAGGTACTTGTGTTGGAGCC
>JBAVJG010000060.1:0-1845 GCA_049687655.1 Anaerolineales bacterium
TGCCGCTGATCTTGTTGTGTTCCAGGTTCATGAACTGGTTGGCGGGCACATCATAAGGGACGTTGAGCGGTTCGGGATTCTCGGCAGACGGTTCGAAGATTTTGATGAACTCGGCCCCCGCGCCCATCAGTTGCGCCGGCCACAGGGAGGTGTGGAAGAAGATGTTGTCCTTGCCGATAAAGTAGAACTGACGTGCCTCGCGGTTGGTCCACCACTCGCGCCACGCCTCTCCCTGAGACTGAGAGTTGCTACTCTCCCCTTCGCTCAGGGGGGTGTCTTGTAGCCTGCTCCACTCAATCGCAGCCGAGAGGTAGCCAATGACAGCCTCGAACCAGACGTAGATGCATTTGCCCGCCTCGGTCCAGCCTTCGACCGGGACGGGGATACCCCAGTCCAGGTCGCGTGTGATTGGGCGTGGCTTGAGACCCTCGGCCTCGATCTTACCGAGCGACTCGCCCAGCACCGGTTCGCGCATGTGATCGGCGCGCTCGCGCAGGAAGCGTTTGACATCCGGTTCCAGTTTCGAGAGATCGAGATAGTAATGCTCAGTCTCACGTAGCTCCAACGCCCCATCACCGGTTTTGGCTTTCGGCTCCAAAAGTTTTTCCGGTTCAAGCACGTTTCCGCAGTTATCGCATTGATCAGAGCGCGCGCTCTCATAGCCGCAGATATAGCAAGTCCCTTCCACATAGCGATCAGGCAAGAACTTCTTGGCAGACGGCGAATACCATTGCATAGACTTCTGCGTGAACATGAAACCGTTCTCTTTCAGCGCCAGGAAAATAGCTTGCGATACCTTGAAATGGTTCTCGGTGTGCGTGGTCGTGAACAGGTCATAGGATATACCGTAACCCTGGAAGAGTTCAAGGAATCCCTTGTGGTAGCGTTTGTAGACTTCCTCGACCGGCTTGCCTTCTTTATCGGCGGCAATGGTGACAGGTGTGCCATGTGAGTCCGTGCCGCTGACCATCAGCACCCTGTCTCCTTTCAGGCGGTGGAAGCGTGCAACGATGTCACCGGGCAGGTGTGAACCGGTGATGTTGCCGACGTGGATCTCGGCATTGGCATAAGGCCAGGCGATGGCGATTAAGATGTTTTCGGGCATAAGTCACTCCATTTTTTGAACCGCAAAGCACGCAAAGGTCGCAAAGGCCGCGAAGAAAAACTTAAAAAGCTTTGCGCTCTTAGCGGTGAATTTCTCCGTGTTCTCTGTGGTGAGAATTATCCAAATAAAAAGGCTGTCCGCATCACTGGACAGCCCGTGAAATGTGCAAAGATACTTCTAGCACAAAGCCTTCGCTGCCGTGACGCGGTTGTACATGTCCATAGGCATGGGCATCATCATCGAGTGGGGCAGGGGGAAGGATTCGACGTTCATTGCAATTAGTTTACGCAAGAGATGGGGGTTTGTCAATAGGCTGAGCCTAAAACTTCGGAAATTACCTTGAGACGGTATAATCATCTTGATTTAATCTCTTGATGGTTTAATGCAAGTATGACTCAAATCTACCTGGACTACGCCGCCACCACTCCTGTGGACCCCCGCGTTTTGGACGCGATGCTGCCCTATTTCCGCGAATCATTCGGGAACCCGTCGTCTGTTCACCGTTATGGACAGCGGGCCGAGGCCGCTGTAGAAGAATCCCGCGAAAGCGTGGCTGCCGCCTTAAACTGTAACCCGGACGAGGTCATCTTCACCTCATGCGGCTCCGAATCGGACAATTTAGCTTTACGCGGCGCGGCGCAGGCTATGTCCGAAAAATCAGGCCGTAAATGGATATTGACTTCGCGTGCCGAGCATCACGCCGTTACCAAAACCGCCGAGCAACTCGCGGAGCATTATGG
>JBAVJG010000061.1:0-3812 GCA_049687655.1 Anaerolineales bacterium
AGTAACTGCGGAACAGTAAACCCGGGAATCAATATCAACTGCCAGGAGTGCGGTGCTACTCTACCGCGGCCAACCAAACCTGGTCCCCCCGTAGCAGCCTCCGCATCCTTCGCTGACGCCGCTGCCAGGGGCACAAAGAAAAAACCCAACTGGCTGCTGCTGGGCGGGATCGGCGCGGCGCTGGCGATCTGCTGTATCGCGATCCTGATGCTGTTTGTGTTCCCGTCCTCGTCTGTGGATGGCACTGTGGCGGACGTCTACTGGCAGACGTCTGTACCGTTGCAGGAAGTCCAGGCCGTGGACTACAACAATGAACGAGGCAATCCGCCCTCAGATGCCTACAATGTCTCCTGCCGGGATGAAAGCCGGGAAGTGTGCGAGGAAAAGACCATCGATCGCGGCGATGGTTCTGCCGAAGTGGTGGAAGAGTGTCATACCCAGAGCGAGCAATTCTGCGACTATACCCTGGACGAGTGGACCACGGTCCAGACTTACACGCTGGACGGGCACGATACCTTTCCGGTTTACGCACAGCCCGATTACAGCAGCGACCAGCGCCTGGGGGATGAATCCGTGGATTACACGGTCTTTTTCGATACCCAAGATGGCGAAAAGACTTATAACCCCGGCAACCTGAATGAATTCGAGCAATACCTGATCGGCTCTACCTGGACGCTGAAGTTGAACGCGTTGGGTGGTGTGGTCAGTGTGGAATGAAGTAAGAGAGTAGAGATTGAAAAAAAGAGCAGTGGTCGATCACTGCTCTTTTTTTTATTTCTCTCCGATTCCTCCCCCAGCAAATCATCAATCTCCGTACGCATCTGCTCGCGGTAGGTTTGGATGGCCCGCTTCCCAGCATACGTCAGGCGGACGAGGGTGCGCGGTAGGGGACATCGTAGGGGCAGGTTTCGGACCTGCCCCTACGATGTCGAATTAGGATAAAATATACCCATGCTGCTCACCATCGACATCGGCAATACCAACCTGACCCTCGGCCTGTATAACGGCGAAAAACTCGGCCGTCACTGGCGGCTGGCGACCGATCATGCGCGCATGCCGGATGAATACGGCTTGCAGTTCCTGGGTCTGCTCCAGAACGCCGGGCGCACGGTCGCTGACTTAACCGGCATCGTGCTGGCCTCGGTAGTCCCCAATTTGACGGGACGCGTGGTCCAGGCCTGCCAGGAATACCTCGAGCAGGAGCCGCTGGTAGTCGATACGGGCGTCAAAACCGGCATCCGCATCCTATACGAAGACCCGAGGGCCGTGGGCGCGGACCGCGTGGCCGATGCCGTAGCTGTCGTCAACCTCTATGGCGGTCCGGCTTGCGTGATCGATTTCGGCACCGCCACCACCTTTAATGCGGTCACTAAAGAGGGCGATTATCTGGGGGGCGCCATCACAGCCGGGGTCAACCTGGCGACGGAGGCGCTTTTCACCCACGCCGCCAAGCTACAACGCATCGAACTGCAGCGCCCGCCTTCCGTCATTGGGCGCAACACCGTCCACGCCATGCAATCGGGTCTGCTGTTCGGGTACGTGAGCATGGTCGAGGGCATGGTGGCCAGATTCCGGTCCGAGTTGGGAAGCGATATGAAAGTCATCGCCACGGGCGGGCTGGCTGAAGTCGTCGCCGAAGAGACCGACGTGATCGAAGTCATCTCCCCCTGGCTCACGCTGGACGGCCTGCGCATTATCTGGGAACTCAATCAATGAACCAAAAAATGCTCAAGCTGCCGTACCCTCTGCGGGGCACTTAACCCGGCGGCGAGAAGCCGCCTCGAGCATTCTAAAACCAATGAAACAACTTATCTTACTGACATTAGTGGTATGCATGTTTTTGACTGCCTGCGGCGGGGGCGTGGAAGCCGCTCCCGAACCGACCGCCACAGTCACAGGTACAGCGCTTCCATCTCCGACGATAACCGTTACCGCTACCACAACACCCACTATCACCCCAACCTATACCGTTACCCTCACACCGACCCCCGCACGCGTTCACCAGGGACCGGATGTGGTCCTTGTCCCTATCTTGCTCTACCATCGCATCGGCGAATCGCCCTTCAACAGTCAGTATTACATCTCGCCTGAAAAGCTCGAAGAGCAGATGAAATTGCTGCACGACTGGGAATATAGCGTCATCCCCACCCAATTGCTGGTGGATACGATCAAAGAGGGCGCCGACCTGCCCCCGCGACCGGTGGTCATCACCTTCGATGATGGTGACATCAGCGTCTATGAGAGGGCCTTTCCCATCTTGCAAAAATATGGGCTGACAGGCGTAGTTTACATCGTGGGCAATTATATGGGCACCGATGGGTACATGTCCGTCGGCCAGCTCAAGGAACTGGTCGCCGCGGGCTGGGAAGTGGGCAGTCACAGCCGCAGCCATCGCGACCTGACCAAACTCGAACCCGCTATCCAACGCGTTGAAATCGTGGAAGCCCGCAAAGTCCTGCAAAAAGCCACCGGATCCCCGGTATTGACGTTCGCCTACCCCTTCGGCATTATGAACCCGGGCGTGGCGGACTACGCACATTTTGCCGGATATATTGCCGCTATGGGTTTGGGCTTCACCAGCGACCAGGGGAAAAGCAATCTGTTCTGGTTACAGCGCCGCGATATCAAAGGCGAGTACGACATCAAGCAATTCAGGGATTTCCTGCCCTGGCAGGGCGATCCCAGCTTTATCCCCCCCGACACTCCAACATCCACGCCAACACCCTCGCGCACACCCATTCCGACTAACACACTCTATCCGACCAGTACAACCCAGCCATGAACGATGTCTGTTGTCAGAATGAATAAGAAAACTTCCTCGCTGTCCGCACTAATCGTTCTGTTGACTCTGGCCTGCGGGCTATTGGCAACACCCACCCTAACAGACAGCGGCATCACCGGTAAGGTACTGGTCGGGCCGATGTGCCCGGTCGTGATTGAGGGGCAGGAATGTCCAGACCAGCCCTATCAGGCCACCATAACGGTCAACAGTCTGGAGGGCAGAGAGATCGTCCAATTCCAGTCCGATGAAGAGGGCAATTTCAGCGTCCCACTTGCGCCGGGAGAGTATATTTTGCATCCCGAAACCCCGCAGGATGCGCCGCTTCCGTTTGCTGATGAGCAGCGCTTCACCGTACTACCAGGCGAATACACCCGTCTGACCATTCAGTATGATAGCGGGATCAGATAGTCAGGATTGATGTGAGCGACTTCTCCAATTTCCTTGACGTGCAAACCAAAACAGCCTGGGGACGAACACTGGCCGAGTTTGCCTCTTTTTGCGACCCTGAACCTGCCTCCCTTATTTTGGACATCGGTTGCGGTCCTGGCCTGCTCCCGGTAATTTTCGCCCGCGAAGGTCATACCGCCTTCGGCATAGACGCCGACTTCTCCCTGCTTTCTTCTACCTTTGCTCCGAATCTTATCCAGGCAGATGCTCTAGACCTTCCCTTTCAACCTTCCACCTTCAAGCCCATCACAGCTACAAATGTACTCTTCCTGTTGGATGATCCGCTGATCGCCCTGCAAGAATGGGCACGCGTGCTTGCCCCTGATGGCGAACTGTGCCTGCTCAACCCTTCTGAAAACCTGAGCGTATCCGCTGCAACTCGTCTGGCCGACGAGCGCGGACTGGACGGCACGGCCCGCGAGTCGCTCCTGAACTGGGCTCAAAATGCTGAACATAACTTCCGCTGGACAGAGGACGAAACCCGGGATTTATTGTCCCGGGCGGGGTTGCGATTGGAAGAATCTGTACTAAGAGTTGGTCCCGGCTTTGCCCGCTTCGTACGCGCAAAACTTTGTTGACTCCC
>JBAVJG010000062.1:0-1620 GCA_049687655.1 Anaerolineales bacterium
CAGATGTACTGAACTCAAGAGGCGGGGGCGAGATGCGTTTGTCCTGCTGCTCGTAGAAGACGATACTCCCAAAGGGGATATCCTTCCACCTGAAATCAACCGGAGTTGTGCTGATGTACTTGTGTAGGACCATGAGCGTGTCCACGTGATATTGTACGCGATGTGGCCTTTCCGCGTCGGTCCCAACGAAGACGATGGTCAGCGGCTGCTCGTTGCGCCAGGCAATCCAGGAGACAATGTCCTCGAAAAGCGGCGGGTTACGTTCAGGCATGACAGTGAAGTAACCTCTCACCCCGCTGATGACTATCGCCCCGCTGATGAACACGATCAGAGCCGTCTGTCCCCAGGCAATGATCGCGGAGCCCCGCTTTTTTTGCAGTTCATTTGCAAAGGTATCAACACTGGTGACAAATCCAACTGCCGAAAGCAGCGCCAGGGCAGGGATAATAGTGACAAGATGTGTGTGTCGCGGTGGGAATGCGGCGATGATGCTCAGGAAGAACAACCCGCTCCCAAGCCAGGTCAGCAGCAGGATGGAACGTGTTTGTTTAAGGGTGCGCAAGCTCAGGCTGAGTCCGAGCACGAGTCCGATGGCGGTCAGGAATCCACCGGCGAAATTGGTGGTTATAAAATGCTCGCTCACGATGAAAGGGTCTACCAGGGCAGCCAGTGTGCGTACTGTACTGCGCGTCAGCAGTTCGGCGTAGACATCCGGAGCGTAGAAAATCTCGTTCGATCCGAGTAAATGCCCGTCGCCTTGCGGGTGAAGTTCTTCTGGGCTGTAGTAAGCCCTGCCGTAGAAGTCACTGACGAAACTGGTCTCGACCATTTTATAAAATAACGGTTCGGGATTGTCGCTGCTGCCGCCGTAGACGATGCGCGGCAGGGCGGTAGCAATGACGGCTGCCACGAAAATCGCGATGGCGGAAAGGGCCTGACGAATTTGAATGCGTCGCATGATTGTGAAAGACATCATCACGATCGTTACGGTGACCAATCCCAACCAGGCGGCAGGGTAGGTATAGAAGCCCACCCCGGCGGCGATCCCTGCCAACCAGTAATACAGACTGCTGGCGCGTTTGTAGCCCAGCGACCACAAATACAGGCACAGCACGACCGGGAATAGCGCCTGCGAGTTGTTGTAGCCTATACGCGCAAAGCTGAGATAGTACGGACTGGTGAGCATGATCAGCGCCGCCAGTACCGCAACGCGCCGGTCGAACCATTCCCGCGCCAGCAGGTAGAGCGGGATAACGGTCAATGTCCCGGCCAGCACGGAAGCGAAACGCCAGCCCCACAGATCGACTCCCACCAGGCGCATCACCCAACCCTGGAAAATGGAACTGGCAACCGGGAAAGTGTAAACGCCGAACGCGAAAAAATCCGGTTTGAGATCGCCTGTGGCAATGGCGCGCGCCGTCTCCCAGAAAGCGCCTTCATCGGGGATCATGATGTTGGGGACGTCGTTGAGCGCAAATACGCCCATCCCCAGCCCGGCAAAAAACAGGCCCGCCATCCAGAGCATGTCGATGCGGGCGATGTTTGGGGAGAGGTCTGCTCCAACTGTTTTTTCGCGTCGATAAAAAAGGAAGGTCTGCACAGCCAGGATATAGATCCACA
>JBAVJG010000063.1:0-12180 GCA_049687655.1 Anaerolineales bacterium
GAGCAGGCTCCAGCTGAGGAAGAAACGCTGCAACCTGAACCTGAAGAGCCGGCTGACTTGTTGGCCGGTCTGCAGTCCCAGTCCGAGGAAGATGATGAGATTCCCGATTGGCTGGCTGGCCTACGTAGCGAAGGCGGACAGGACGAAGGGCTATCTGCAGAGGAAGATGATGATCTTGCCGCTCTTAGGAATATGCTGGGTGAAGACGTCCCGATCCCACAGGAAAGTGAGACCGGCGAATTACCCGGTTGGACCTCCGACCCTGGCGCAGAGGAGACGACTGAAGAACCAGCACAAACTGAATCGCAGTTCCCCGCATCAAGCGCGGACTTTGAATGGGATGCCGATTTCGAAGCGGAATCTGCCCATCAGGCAGATTCCACACAGGACGAGACTCCCTTCGATACCGATCTGCCCGCCTGGTTGCAGGGCGCGGATGAAACGGGGAAAGAAGGAGCTGAGGGCTTTCCGGCTGCGGGAATGACCCCCGAAGAACCAATCCCGGCTTCGGAAAGTGAAGAAGTTGTACCTCCCGCCAGCGAAGGCGAACTGCCCGACTGGCTGGCATCGCTTAGTGAAGAAGGGGGCGAGGCAATTCCCCAACAGGATTCAGAACAAACGGAAGTTCAGAGCACCACAGATCGGCTTTCATCGTTTGGGGAAGAAACTGCTGATGAAACACCACAACAAGCTACAGAATCGCCAGGGGAAGGCACTATGGACTGGCTGGCGTCGCTCGGAGACGAGACCGCCGAGGCTGCTCCGCAGCCGGAAGCCTCTCAACCCTCCTCAGAAGGTGAGATTCCCGACTGGATATCTTCGCTCGGTGAAGCAGGTTCTGAAGATGATTCGCAACAGGCTGCTGAAGAGCCCGCTGCTGTTGGCGATGTACCTGATTGGGTCTCCTCGACCGAAGAAGAAAGCGGAAAAGAATTTCAACAACAAGAGCCCCAACTGGCCGGTGAAGGCGACTTGCCCGCCTGGTTGTCCTCACTCGGTGAAGAAGATACTACGATACAGGAGGAAGGCGAAAAGCTTTCCCAAACTGCCGAATCTCCAGAAGTAGCACAACCGGCTTCAGAAGATGAAATGCCCGATTGGCTTTCGTCGATGAGTGAAGAATCAACCGAAACTGAACGGCCAATTGAATCGGTAGAAGCTTCGGAAGAGATGCCAGAAGAACCGGTGGCTGAAAGCGACCTGCCATCTCCATTTGTGGATGACGAGGGCGAGCCCATATCGTCAGAAAATTTAGAGTCTATCTTCAGCATGGATTTGCCGGATTGGTTGTCCGACTCTGAAGGCGCAGCCGAAGGGGATGAAGCGGTTTCTGCCGGAGTTAAGGCGGATGATCTGGACCCCGGCGAGTTGCCCGATTGGGTCCAGGCCATGCGCCCGGTCGAATCGGTCATCTCTGAAACGGAAGGGGAACCGGCCGAAGAGCAGCCCGTGGAGGAGCAGGGCCCTCTGGCTGGATTACGCGGCGTGCTACCTGCAGTACCGGGCGTTGGCCTGTCCAGCACACCCACAACTTACTCGATCAAACTGGAAGCCAGTGCAGAACAGCAAGCTAACGCAAGCATGCTGGAACGGATGCTGGCCGAAGAAATCCATCCAAAACCGGTCAGCACACAAAAAGTGGTGCTTTCGCAACGCATCCTGCGCTGGATTATTGCAGCTTTGGTGATTCTGGTTGTCGGCGGAACAATCTTCAGTGGAACACAGATAAACCAGATGCCCACAAATGCTCCCCTTGAAACATCCGCAGCGTTAAACTATATCCGGAACACCTTGCCCATGGATGCGCCGGTCTTATTGATCTTCGACTATGAAGCCGCACTGGCGGGCGAACTGGAAGCTGCCGCCGCGCCATTGATCGATCACATGCTGACGCTCAAGGCCCCGCGTTTGAGCCTGCTTTCATCCACACCGATCGGCACAGGCTTGGCCGAACGATTTATGACATATACGCAAGATAGCCATAATTACGAACGCAACCGGCAATTCATTAATCTGGGCTATCTACCCGGGGGCGCGGCGGGTGTGCTGGCATTTTCCGAAAACCCGGTAAGTACAAAGCCGTTCTCTACCACCGGAGAAAACGCCTGGGAGACACCCGCTTTACAGGGAGTTGGTAGTTTGTCCGATTTTGCCGCCATTATTTTACTGACCAATGACATTGAAACCGCCCGCGTCTGGATCGAGCAGACTGAAATGACGCGTGGTGAAGCCCGTTTACTGGTCGTATCCAGCGCTCAATCTGGACCGATGATCCAGCCCTATTATCAATCTGGTCAGGTTGATGGATTGGTCAGCGGGATGGATGACAGCGCCCCCATCGAACAGGTCAACAGCGGACGTCCGGGCATAGTCCGCCGATATTGGGATGCCTATGGCTTTGGTCTGCTGATGGCGACTGTACTGATCTCACTCGGATCGCTGTGGAGCCTGTTCTCAGGCTGGCAGGCGAGTCGTAAAAAGCAGGGGGATGAATAAATGCAAATTCCGCCTGATTTAATCTCTGCTGGCATTAGCTTCATTGTTACCATTCTCATTTTGAGTTATCTCATTGGTGATAACCCGCTCTTCCGGGCAACAGTCTATGTCTTTGTGGGTGTCGCTGCGGGATATGTAGCCGCTGTGGCTATGAATGAAATTATTCTGCCATTGCTGATCCAACCGATTGCTTCCGGAGTGGTCTTTGCAAATCCCGGGCTGGCAGCTTCGTTGGTAGTCCCATTACTTGGGAGCGTCTTGCTGCTTTTCAAGGTTTCGCCGCGTCTGTCCCATCTCGGTCAGTTGTCAATGGCCTATCTGGTAGGCGTGGGAGCTGCCGTGACCATCGGCGGTGCGGTGCTGGGAACTTTGTTGCCGCAGATCACCGCCACATTCGATAACTTCGATATCAGCCGGGCCGTGGAACGTAACACCAATGCTGCTTTTATGATCGTGAACGGAGCAGCGGTTCTGGTCGGTGTGATCGGCACTCTGGTTTATTTCCATTTCGGTGCCTCTCAAAAATCAGACGGTTCCGTAGGCCGTAACGTCCTGGTCAATATCGCATCCTGGGTTGGGCGTGTCTATATTGCCGTCACGTTTGGCGTTCTGTTCGCAGGTGTTTACATGGCTGCGCTGACCGCTCTGATCGAACGTATGGATTCGATGCACACTTTTATCCTTCAATTGATGCAATCGTTCTAACCTTATGCCTGTATCACTTCTTCAAGACTCTTCCCTCCTGGCAGTAAACGTCGGCGCGTCATCCACGCGAGCGGTGTATTTCGACGTGGTCGAAGGACAGTATCGCTTCATTGCTTCCGGGCAAGCGCCATCCACAGCGGAGGCGCCCTTCAAAGATGTATCTTTGGGCGTGCATCAGGCCATAGCCAATCTGCAAACAGTTACCGGAAAGATATTCCTCGACCAGAATAATCAGCTCATTACACCGGTGCAAGCTGATGGATCTGGTGTGGATACGTTCGCGGCCACGTTATCGGCGGGCCCTGCGCTGCGGGCTGTTGTAGTGGGTCTGCTCTCTGATGTGTCCATGCAAAGCGCGCGGCGTCTGGCGGAAACGGCCTATCTACAGGTCCTGGAGACTTTCGACCTGAACGACCAGCGCAAACCGGATGAGCAGATCGATGCTATTTTGCGCGCTCGACCCGATCTCATCATCCTGGCCGGTGGAACGGATGGCGGCGCATCACGTTCCGTTCAAAAGATAATCGAAGCAGTGGGTCTGGCCTGCTACCTGATGCCGGAAGAAAAACGCCCGGCGGTCTTGTTTGCAGGCAACCAGAGCCTGAAAGATTCGGTCAAAGAATCGCTGGGAAACCTGACCCCTTCGCTTCACTTCAGCCCGAACATCCGGCCCTCGCTTGATTTGGAAGACCTTGCGCCCGCTTCGCGCGAACTGGCGCAAGTCTATTCGGACGTGCGCAAACGGAACATGCCAGGTGTGGATACATTGAACTCCTGGACAGGTGGACGAACTCTTCCCACCGCCTACGCTGAGGGCCGCATCATCCGCTTCCTAAGCCAGATGAACGGGACAAGTCGCGGCATCCTGGGGGTGGATATCGGCCCAACTGCTGCTGTGGTTACCGCCGGGTTTAACGGCAAGCTCACACTGGGTGTGTACCCTCAATTTGGCCTGGGCGATGATCTGCCCGGACTCTTGAAATACACACAACTTGAAGATATCATGCGCTGGTTGCCACTCGATATCGCACCCACTGTTGTGCGCGATTATCTGTTTCAACGGACGCTATACCCGGGCACCATCCCGGCCACCAAGGAAGACCATGCCATTGCGCATGCCATCTCCCGTCAGGCGTTGTACCTGGCGTTGCAGGAAGCCCGACGCAACTTCCCGCCCGAAGCCCGCTACATCCAAAAGGGACTGATGCCCCTGTTCGAACCCATTTTGGCCGGGGGAGGCGCAGTAAGTGACGCGCCCACACCCGGGCAGAGTCTGCTGCTTTTGCTGGATGCGCTACAGCCCGTTGGGATCACCTCGATCATTCTCGACCAGAACAACCTGCTTCCGTTATTGGGGGCGGCGGCAGAATCCAACCATCTCCTGCCCGTTCAGATCCTGGAATCGGGCGCATTCATGAGCCTGGGCACGATCGTATCGGTCATCAGTTCGTCCAGCTATGGCACGCCCGTGATCCGAGCGCGGCTGACTTACCAAGACGGCTCTGATGTACGCGCTGAAGTCAAATTTGGCGGACTCGAGTTATTACCACTCAGCATGGGGCAGACAGCCCGCCTGACATTGCAACCCCTGCACCGTTCTGATATCGGCAATGGTCCCGGTCGCAATGCAACCGTACAGGTTGCCGGCGGCGTTATGGGCGTGGTCATTGACGCACGTGGCAGACCACTGGTGCTACCGGAAGATCCGGTGCGTCGCCGCGAATTGTTCAAAAAATGGCTCTGGACGGTGGGAGGCTGATCCTATGCTTGCACCTGTTCACCATATCCTCCCGCTGACGACCATTGAGCGTGAGCGCGCTCTGCCAGTTGCAGGAACCGTGACTGCGAAAATCAACCAGAAGGTGTCTTCCACTGATGTGATCGCCGAAACCGTCTGGTCTCGTGAACATGTACTGATCGATGTCGCCCAGATGCTCGATATTTCTGCCGATGCCGCTGACCGCCTGATCCGCGTCAAGGTGGATGAGAGAGTCAACGAAGGCGCCGAAATCGCTATCGGAAAAGGCCTCATTTCGCGCACCATTCGCGCGCCGCGTGATGGTCGTGTCGTTGCGGCAGGCGGCGGGCAGGTCCTGATGGAGACCGGCGATGCCTCGATCCGGCTCAGAGCCGGAATCCCCGGTACCGTTGTACAAATCATTCCCAATCGAGGCGCAGTCATCCGCACTGTAGGCGCGCTCGTCCAGGGCACCTGGGGCAATGGACGCATCGATACCGGACTGCTGCTCAACTTTACCGAAAAGCCGGATGATGTGCTCAACGCTTCACGTCTGGACGTTAGCCTGCGAGGCTCCATCATCCTGGCCGGCCTCCTGAAGGATGCTGAGACTCTGCGCACTGCTGCAGAACTGCCTGTACGCGGTTTGATCCTGTCCAGCATATCGCCCGGGTTACTGCCTGCCGCGCAGCAGATGCGTTTCCCAATCGTGGCAATTGACGGTTTCGGACAAAGTCCGATGAATTCTGCTGCCTACAAGCTATTGACCAGCAACGCCAAACGCGAGGTCACCATCAACGCAGAGGCTTTCAACCGTTACACCGGCGCACGGCCTGAAGTTATTATCCCATTACCAGTCTCACAGCAACCTCCCACGCCCACCGATGTGGAAATGCTGGAAGCCGGTCAAACTGTGCGCATGCGCCGAGCCCCACACGCCGGGGAAATCGGTATCCTGAGCAAATTGCGTCCCGGATTATCTACCTTGCCCAGCGGTTTGCGCGCCCCGGCAGCAGATGTAAAGTTGGAAAGTGGGGAACAAATCCTTGTTCCTTTGGTAAACTTGGAAATTGTGGGATAATATTGTCAACGTAACCATGGCCAAAATTATGGCTGCGCTGTAAAGAAAGTGAGGAGAGTGAATTATGTACGAAGGCGATGATCTTAACTATGATGATGAAGAAATCCCAGCGGAGGAATCAAGTAATCGCACATTCCTGATCGCTGCGGGTATTCTGGGCGGTATTGTGCTACTTTCTATTGCCTGCCTGGCAGGGTATGCATTGGTCATATTGCCGCAGCAGAGAGCGGCTCAACAGGCTGGTGAACAGAATGCCCTGGCTACCCAGAACGCACAGGTTAATGAAGCTTTGACCGCAACGGGCGTTGCCTTCGATCTTTCCCAGACGCCACAGGCAACCGAAACGCAATTCCCCACGGACACGCCGGTGGTCGCCCAACCGACAGCAACGAATACGCCAGAATTTACGTTCACCCCCGATCCAGCCACACAAACCGTTGCCGCCGGGTTCACGCAGCTGGCCGAATCCACGTCGACGGTCATAGCAACAACAACTGCCCTGCCAAACTCCGGCATCGCGGATGAATTCGGTTTACCGGGCCTGCTGATTGCGGCAATGGTTTTGGTAGCTGTCATTTTCCTGGCTCGCAGGTTGAGGTCTTCGCCAAGGTCATAAATTCTCGGATAAAAAATAGACCCTGAAAGTCCCAAACGACTTTCAGGGTCTATTTTTTTGGGATAAGTTAAACAACAGTCTCGGCCACCTGCTCGCCGTATGCCAGCAAGGCCTTGACCATCTCCTGGCTGCGGCCTTCGGCATACACGCGCAATACCGGTTCCGTTCCGGATGGGCGGATAAGCAACCACGAATCATCAGCCAGAATGTACTTGACCCCATCACGGGTGCTGACCTCCGATACTTTTTGGCTTCCCACCTCAGTCGGGGACCGCTTTGTGAGAAAATCAGTCATCTCGGCCTTGGCCACCGGGCGGCTCAAGCGCAGGTCGCTGCGTTCGTAGAAAGCGGGGCCCACATCTTCCAGTAAATCATTCACCATCTCATACAATGGTTTTTTCTCGGCTGCGATCATTTCCACCAGCAGCAGCCCCATTACAGTGCCATCGCCCTCGGGGATATGTCCTTTAAACGAAATACCGCCTGACTCTTCACCGCCGATCAACACATCTTCGTTCATCATGTAATCGGCGATGTGATTGAAGCCAACCGGGGTTTCGTGTACTTTCAAGCCATAGCGTTTGGCCAGGCGGTCGATCATGCGTGTGGTGGAGACCGTGCGCACCACTGCGCCGCTCATGCCGCGTTTCTCGACCAGATACTTGAGCGAAAGGGCCATAATCTTGTGTGGATCAACGAAGTTGCCGCGTCCGTCCATAGCGCCGATGCGGTCAGCATCGCCGTCCATGCACAGACCGAAATCACCCATGCCTGAGCTGATCGCTGAAGCCAGCGGTCCCAGGTATTTTGCAATCGGCTCGGGATGTACACCCCCAAAGCCCGGGTTCATCTCGCCGCGAATCTCGGCCACTTCACAGCCGGTGCCCTGCAAAAAAGCTTTGACAACCCCACGCCCGGAACCATACATTGAATCCACTACCAGCCGCTGAGGCTCGTCGGCGATGATGTCGGTATCGATCAATGTGCGCAGGTGGTCGAAATAGGCAGGCAGCGGGTTGAATTTCTGGATCAGGCCGATCTCACGCGCTTTGTCAAAGTCCATCAAATTAGGGCCACGCGCCCGTTGCTCGTTATCGTTGATATATACTTCCACGCGGCGACATTGTTCGGGCAAAGCCGAGCCGCCGAAAGCCGCTTTGAGCTTCACGCCGTTGTAACGCGGCGCGTTATGCGAGGCGGTAATAACTACAGCTGCAATCGCATTGTGATGCTTGACAGCGTAGGAAATAGCCGGGGTGGGGGCATCTGCCTGGGTCAACATGACAGTGAATCCATTAGCAGACAGTACACGTGCCACCTCACCGGCATAGCGATCGGACAGGAAGCGGGTGTCAAACCCGACTACAATCTTGTCCGGATCCGGAACCTGCCCGCCGTTCCCAGACTTATCCCAGTGGTCTGACGCGACCGCATCGGCAATCGCCTGGGCGACCATACGCAGGTTGCTGTACGTAAACGTGTCTGATATAACGGCTCTCCAGCCGTCGGTACCAAAATGAATGGGCATTGAATCTCCTCAAGCAGATGGATTTTTATGTAATTCCTACTAAGTTGGGTTTGGGGTTTCTGAAGGTTCCCAATTTGGGACAGGAGTAGCCGTTTCGAGCACAGATTGGATGATCCAGCCCTCGATGCGGATGTCATTGCGTGTGACAGCGATATGGATCCACAACACGCCGTTAGCATCCTCTGTTTCAGGCAAAACCTGGACGATAGAGCCGTTATCCACGGTAGCGATTACATTGCCGCCTGGCTCGCTACGAATGTAGGCCCCGCCGCCCTCGCGCGCGCGAATGATCGCGTAAATAGGAGTCGGCTCGGGCTCAGGTGTGCTGGTGCGCGTTTCGGTAACGGGCAAGGTCACATCCAAAGTAAGCGGCACAGGCGTGACGGGACCATCGCTTTCCCTGGAAACTTTTTCAGAGGCGAATTCTGTTCCAGTTGGCCCCAGCAGAACAGAGGTCGAGGATGGAGGCGTTGTGGAGGAGGCTGCTACGCTCGATAGGGGATTTTGAGTCGGGCTGGCGGCAGGCAAAGCGGCCTCCACAATCGGATCGTTAGGATAATTCGTCCCGAAGAGATTGGTCAGCCAGAGAAAAGCCAGGACAATGGCCGCTGACACAACCAGGGTGAAGAAGTAGCCCATGCCAGTCAGCGGGCGAAACCGTAGTATCGCCAGCGTGATTAATCCAAAGATCGTGGCCCAGGCCAAGTGTACAACGAAAACCAGTACCCCATGCGGCCACAGGTCGCTTATACCGTTCCCCACGCCAAATCCGCTGGCGCTGAGCGGCATGAACAACTCGTAGGCCACCACCACGCTGGGCAGATAGGGCTTGCTCTCGGAACGCACAAAGGAGACGGTCAACAGGATTGCGCCCAAAGCCATGACGAACAGGTCAGGCCACCACAGACGACTAAGGGTAAAAGCTGCATTAAAGGTATGGGGAAGGATCAGGCGTGAAGCCAGGCCGGCTAACGCGCTGGCTCCAAAAACCAGCAGGATGCTGATCAACAACCCGGCCAGAGTTTGGACGAACAAACGTGGAGTGCCACTGATGATGGAAAGGACAAATCCAACCCAGGAGAGCATTAATGGCGCAAATAGAATCCCGAGTAATAGTACACCGTACGAATCAAAAATGAATCCGACACCTAATACTGCGCCGGAAAGCAGGGAAAAGACAAAAAGCTCGTAAGACGGATAAGCGCGCTTTGCCAGCGTAGCCAGGATCGCTGCACGGCCTTTCGCGTCCTTCGGAAAGAAGGTACGGCGAGCACGCCGACGGCGGGCACGGGCACTGATGCGCGATTCGGGATGCGGCAGAGGGGGTTGAGTGGGCTCGTTTGGAAAGGTCATTTCCTCAAACTCGCAACAATGCGTACTGGCTTTTCGAGCAGATCAAGGGCTGCAAATATGTCGGGAACAACAATATTGGCGGAAATTATCGTTTCTACCGCTACGCCTTCCTGTGACATGACACAGATCCCCAGCGCAGCGGCGTTAAGCATCTCAGCATCATTGGCACCCTGGCCAACAGCAACAACGGTATTCGCTCCAAGTGAACGGACGAATTCCGCTTTTGTGCCGGCTTCATTCCCCGGTTGGACACGTATTGCTTTCAAGTTGAGTTGCTCATCGATGAGTGCCTGACGTCCGTGCGTATCGGCAGTAAGCATGTGGATTTCGAGTCTGTCACGCATGGAGGTTAGGCGTTTGCCTAGTCCGTCTATCAAGATGCCATCCACAGCGAGGGTGCCATTCACGTCAGTAACAAGGTGTTGTATACGCAGCGGTCCGCGGCCTGGGATGGTTAGTTCGATCATGTGACATATTATAGTCCAACTGGTCTGACAGGTCTAACAACAGGAGAAATGGTCGACTTGGGCTTGACTCTATTCTTTTTCTGGATATAATCAATTCAAATATTCAACAGGCTGTGACGAGGACGAGTACGCGCTGAACGACGGCACAGAGAGCAGGCGAATGGTGAGAGTCCTGCCCGAACCGACAGCGCCGAATGGACCTCCGAGCCGCAGGGCGAACGGAAGGTGGTTGAGCAGGTCGAAACCAAACAAGTAACCCGCGCCGGGATGCTCCCGTTATAGGGCTAAGGTATAAAGTTAGCTTTTAGCACATAGCTGTTAACCCGTACCTGAATGAGTGAGGCTGGCTTTTCTCCCTGATGCTTCATCAGGGAAATTTTTGTTAAGATAGGAGCGTGACGACTCCGGTCGTTGCAGCAAAGTCGGGAGACTTTGCACTCCGTCAGCCTAAGTTGGGTGGCACCGCGGATGTAGAAGCGTTCGTCCCATGTTTGGGATGGGCGTTTTTTTGTTTCATCAACAATTACCCTCCCTCTATCCCCTCTCTCTTCCAGTGAGAGGAAAAAAATGGAGAAGAAATGAACGCACAATCTGAAACGAAGGTGACAGTCAAGATTGCTGAAGTAACGATAAAAACTGAAAACCCGATGCAGGAACGTCATTTTGGAGAGATAGCGGAATCTGTTGAGATCACCGCAGAAGATGTATTGACGGCACGCAGGCTTGAGGCCCGGGAAGGCACGGGTTCTGTTTTCGTACCGTAATGTAAGAGGAGATTACCATGTCCAAGAAACGAATTCTCACCGGTCATCGCCCCACCGGGCCGCGTCATATCGGTCATCTGGTCGGGACGCTGGAGAATTGGACACGTTTGCAGGGCACGCACGAGTGCTTCTTCTTGGTGGCAGATCTGCACGTGTTGACGACCAGCCACATCCAGCCGGAACGCATCCAGGAAAATATTCTGAATATGCTGGCCGATTGGTTGGCTGCTGGCATCGACCCATCACGCTCGACGATCGTGCTGCAGTCCATTATTCCAGAGCACGCGCAGCTCTCCCTGCTGTTCAGCATGTTGACAACAGTATCGCGGCTCGAACGCGTGCCAACTTACAAAGAACAGATCAAGGAATTGAACTTGCAACCCTCGCTGGGACTGTTGACATACCCGATCTTACAGGCGGCGGACATCCTGCTCTACAAGGCGCAAGTAGTACCGGTAGGCGAAGATCAGTTGCCGCACATCGAGCTGTCGCGCGAGATCGCCCGACGTTTCAACCAGACCTACGGCGAGACTTTCCCGGAGCCGGTAGCGCTGCTTTCCAAGGCAGCGCGCCTGCCCGGCGTAGACAACCGCACCATGCACACGTCTTATGGAAACTCTATTTTGCTGCGAGACACGCCCGAAGAGACGGAACGCAAAGTGATGTCGATGTATACGGACCCCACGCGCGTCCACGCCACGGACCCGGGGCACGTGGACGGCAATCCGGTCTTCACCTATCATGACATTTTCAATCCCGACAAGGCCGAAGTCGAAGAGTTTAAGGCTCGTTATCTCGCGGGCAAGATCGGAGATGTGGAAGTCAAGCGCCGCCTGGTGGAAGTGTTGAACGCGTATCTTGCACCGCTGCGCGAACGGCGTGCAAAGTATATATCTCAGCCCAAGATGCTGCTGGAAGTGTTGTTCAGCGGCACGGTCAAGGCCAAGTTCATTGCGCAGAAAACCCTGGAGGAAGTACATCAAAAGATGGGGCTGATGCACAGCCAGTCGTTCAGTGAAAAAGTTCTGACCAATAATGTTTCGGGTATCTTTTGCTAATGAGGAAATTGGAGGAGTGAGGTGTTTCTACATATCATTTTTTATCCGCCTTGAAGGGCGATCAGTAAGATGTACAAGTAAATTGTCAATCGAAAATCGTAAATCAAAAACCGTAAATCTATGGAGGTTCCCATGTCTGAACAAACCCGTTTTCTCTTGAACGAATCTGATCTGCCTAAGTTTTGGTACAACATAATGGCTGATAGCCCGGTTGCGCCAAACCCTGTTCTACGCCCGGACACACTCGAACCGGTGACCCCGGACTTTCTGGGTGTGCTGTTTCCAATGGAACTCATCATGCAGGAGATCTCCACCGAACAATACATTGAGATTCCCGAGGAAGTGCGTGAGATCTACAAACTCTATCGTCCCAC
>JBAVJG010000064.1:0-14645 GCA_049687655.1 Anaerolineales bacterium
GTTACCGAAAATATGGGGGGTGTGCTGCACACACCCCCCTTATTTTCGGTGTTCTCTCATTTAGCTGTGTAAGTCCTGTTTAAGAATGGAATGTCTTTTTCTTTAGGCATTGATATTCCCACTTATCCAAACTGCATCCCCACCCCAATCACGATCATGATCTGAGCCAGGTGATACATCCCGATGTTCAGCATACGGCCATTCTTGATGGGGGAAACAAACCTGTGCCATGCCAGGAGGATGTCTGAGAAATAGAACAGCGCAGAGCCGAAACTGACCAGGAGCGCGGCTGTCGCATTCCACTCCAGGCGGAAGAGTGTCAGCATGGCGGCCAGCAGCATCAGCGTGATCACGGTCCCGTAGATGATGACCGGCACGACCAGACGTTTCTGTCCCTTGGCGCGGATACTTGTCACAATGCGGCGCAGCACCCTGACCGAGCCCAATCCGATCACGACCGCGAGTCCGATGCTCCATACCGTGGTTGTCTGCGGGAGGGGCGTGTTGAAGCCGATCAGATAAGCCATATGCCCCATTAGGAAGTTTATCAGGCCTAGCATAAAGAAGCGATCGATAAATAACAAGGCAACGTCCCCCGCTAGCGAGAACAGGATACCTACCTCGAACCAGAGCGGCGCGCCCCGCAGGCCGGCAGTCGTTAATAGCCAGATGAGCAGGCAGACCATCACCGCCGGTTTGGCGACGTATTCCAGTTTTCGCCAACCTTTCCATAAGGCCAGCGATTCAAGGGCAGCAAAGATGAAGGCTAGGATGATTAGGATGTACACGATGGCCTCCCAATAATATGTCATCGTGAGGAGGCTGTAAGCCTACATGGCGGTCTCCAGTTGACAGGAGATTGCCACGCCGCCTATGACGGCTCGCAATGACATCTTAAATCATTTCTTCTTCTTGATCTTATATCCAAAACGCCGCATGGCTTTTTCATCCTTGCGCCATTCTTTCAACACCTTCACGCGCAGGTCCAGAAACACCTTACGCCCCGACATGTCCTCGACTGCATGCCGCGCTGAGGTACCGATGCGTTTCAACATCTCGGCGCCGCGCCCGATGGCAATCCCTTTTTGCGATTCGCGCTCGACGAAAATAGTAGCCGCGATGTAAGCACCCTCATCGCCGCGCTCGGTGAACTCGTCGATGCGGACGGCCACGCCGTGCGGCACCTCGTCTCGCAGATGTTGCAGGCAAGCTTCGCGGATCAATTCGGCGGCGATGTCGCGTTCATACGAGTCTGTGATCTGTTCGGGTCCGTACTCGGGTTTGCGAAAGGGGATATGCTCCTTCAACACTGCCAGCAGGGACTCGAGTCCCTCGCCGGTGGTGGCCGAGATTGGGACAGTCTGCGCCTCTTCCGGGACCAGAGCCTGGTACGCTTCGATACGCGGAGTCAGGTCCTCGGCGGAAACCCGGTCTATTTTATTGGGAGCAAGCACAAGCGGAGTCCGACGCGCGAGTCGTGAGAGACGGGTTGCGATCCATTTGTCCTCGTCCGTCGGCTCTTCGGAGAGGTCCACCAGGAACAGCACCACATCCATCCCCGGGAGGGCTTCTTCAGCTTCCTGGTTGAGGAATATCCCCAGCTTGTGACGCGGGTTGTGAATACCGGGTGTATCGACGAAAACGATCTGGGTGTCGTCCGTAGTCAAAATCCCAAGCTGACGGCGGCGGGTGGTCTGCGGCTTAGGCGAGACCGCAGCAATTTTTTGGCCGAGCAAGACATTGATGAGCGTGGACTTGCCCACATTTGGCCGTCCGATGACGCTAACATAGCCGAAGCGAAAATCAAAATTCATAAAATGAGTTTATCATAAAGCGGCTTGTGGTTGATCTTTGAAAAACAGAAGTAAGTATTCGATTGGGTGGAACTCGAAAAAGGTGGGCCGCCCTCTTTCTGGACGGCTTCTCTTTCATGGAAGGAAGATGAGATATTAAGTCTATACCGAAGAATGCTCGAACCACCCTATTTGGTAGCGGGGAAATTGTTCTGCATACGCTATCTTAAGCAGGTTGTACGGATAAACTTTAAGTTGGTCTGGCTGTTCTTTTCGATTGCCAGTTGACCACCATAATGCTCGAAATAATGAGCAAGGCGCCAACCACCAGTTGCCACGAGAGATGCTCGTTTAAAAAGATGACACCCAGAACGACCCCACCTAGGGGAAAGATATAGGTCACCATGCCCGTACGCGTGGGGCCGATCTCATGCAGCAGGTAGTACCATAGAATCAGCGCCAGCCCTGAGCCCAGCACACCCAGCCAGAGAACGGCGATCCAGGTAAGAGGTAAGCGGGGAATTGTAAAAGGACTTTCCACCACAGGAGCCATCAACCACATGACAATGGTCGCAGAGACCAGCGGTCCCGCACCACGCACCAAACCGGGCGCGGATTGTGTCTTTCTACGGGCATAGACCGAACTGGCCGCGTAGAAAATAGATGCCAGGATGACGGCCCCCTGCCCGAGAATGGAACTGTGCACTCCGGCTAAAAGGTCTTCGCTGAGCAGCACGATTACGCCGATAAAACCGATGAACAATCCGATCACTCTTTGGACAGTCATCCGGTCATCTTGCAAGAACAGATGCGCGATAACGATGGTAAACAACGGCACGGTAGCGTTCAGAATGGAGGCCACAGCCGAGTCGATGGAGAGTTCTCCCCAGGTGATCAGGACAAATGGGATTGCGACACTGGTGACTCCCAGCAGGAGAAAAGGGAACCAGCCGGTCCAATCCCGCGGCCAGGCTTTGCGTTGCAAGACAACGGCCCCACCTGCAAATAACAACCCGAATAGAACGCGCAAGGCCACAAGTGTAAAAGGCCCGATTTCATCAAGCGCTATCTTGATCCATAAAAAAGAGGCGGACCAGATACTGCCTAAAAGAATAAAAGCTGTCCAGTGTTTGGGTTGCATCAGGTTAGTACAGCTCCTTCTAATTTTAGTAACCACTCTTTTGTGGGCAGTCCCTTACCACCGCCATAGCCACGCAATTTCCCGTCCGCGCCGATTACGCGATGACAGGGGATGATCAGCGGCATGGGATTGGTAGCGTTCGCACGTCCTACAGCGCGCGCGGCGCGTGGGTTGCCCATTTCGTATGCGAGATCACCATAAGTGCGAGTCTGGCCGTAGGGGATGGCAAAGATGATTTGCAGCACCTGAATCTGGAACGGGCGCAGTAGGGACCAATCTATCGGGAGGTGAAAGGCCTTTCGTTCGCCTCGCAGGTACTCGTCCAGTTGTTGGAGCACGGGGGCTACTTTTGCGAAATCAGGTTGTGATGGCCGTTTGAAGCGTTTGGTCAGATAAGCGCCGAAGTCCGCTTCATCTTGGGACCATTCGATGGCAACCAAGCCGTAATCAGTGTTGGCGACCCACAGGTCTCCAAGCGGGGAATTTCGCAGTACGCCGGTGTAGAGAAGAGAAATTTTGTCCATTTTGACCTTATTTCCTAACATTCTTGCAAGTTGTCTAACAATCGTAGGGTTAGCGTAGGTTAGGCGTCAAGTATGTTTCAGAAGGACGTGATAAATTAGGGACATAAGGTGATTTCTCTTCTCCTCCTTTCAAGAGAGAACCGGGGTCGGCGTCCCCGGTTCTCGCAATTTAACGGGCAGGAGGAAAACGCAGGCGGGGATTTCTAATGCGAAGGCAGTATAATCTTATCACTATAATTTAGGTTCAACGAGATTTTCCAGGTCTTTTCACGACGAGAGAACTGACGAACCACAATTTGAGAGGATGAACATGACCGTACAAATAACCATTGTCGGCCTCGGGCAACTAGGCGCTTCGGTTGGCCTGGCGCTGGGCAACCGTGGGACCGATTTTCATCGCGTAGGGCATGATAAGAACCCCGAAACAGCTAAAATGGCACAGAAGAAGGGCGCAATAGACGATGTGAAATACAATCTGCCCGCGGCAGTACGCGAGGCAGATATCGTGTTGTTGAGCCTGCCTGTGAATGAGATCCGTTCCGCGCTGGAAGTGATCGCACCCGATTTGCCTGCAGGCGCGGTTGTCATGGATACGGCTCCCCTGCAAAGTGCAGTGGCGCAATGGGCGCAAGAGATTTTGCCTGAAAGACGCTACTACGTCGGACTGGTACCCGCCATCAATCCATTGTACTTGCACCGCATTGAGATTGGCGTGGATGCTGCTGAGAATGACCTGTTCGATGGCGGCGTGGTGATGTTGGCCACATTACCCGGTGTGCCCGAGGAAGCCGTGAAGGTCGCAACCGATATGATCGAGAGGCTGGGCGCGACGCCGATCTTCGCCGATATGGCAGAGACCGACGGCTTGATGGCAAGCACCCACATTGTTCCGCAATTGGTGGCAGCGGCGTTGCTCAACGCCGTCGTCGACCAGCCCGGTTGGAAAGAAGCCCGCAAGCTGGCAGGCCGTCCGTTTGCCGCCTTGACGTCGGCGCTGGTCTACCAGGATGAGATCACTTCCCTGGGCGAAGCGGCCCTGCTCAATAGCGAGAACGTTGCCCGTGTGCTGGATGTGGTCATCGGCTCGTTACAGGGTCTGCGTGATGATATCGCCAACGGGAATAAAGAAGATATATCTGAGCGGCTCGAATTGGCTTTGGAAGGACGTCGTCGTTGGCTGGGCGAGCGTTTGCGGGGCGATTGGTCGACCGAGATGGAAAAAACCAATCTTGATCAATACCCCAACTTTATGGAACGACTGGTAGGCTCACGCAGACGCCCTAAGTCCGAGGAATAACGTGCCCTTTTATTGTTATATTTTGGAATGTTCGGATAGGACCTATTACACTGGGTGGACAACTGACCCCGAACGACGCCTGAAGCAGCACAACAAAGGCACCGCCGCGCGCTACACCCGCAGCCGGCTCCCGGTAAAAATGGTCTACATCGAGCCCCAGCCGGACCGTGCCACCGCAATGAAACGAGAGAGGGCTATCAAGCGCCTCTCTCGTGACAGGAAAAAGAAATTAATCAGGTAGGGGCGGGATTAGCCTGCCCTATCTTTATTCATCCGTGAACAACGGCAAATGCCCCAGCGATATGATGTGCATCCACTTGGCGCGGTCGCCCTCGGTCATGATGGCAGCTTCGGCAGCCACGGTTGCGCCGGCTTTTTCCAGGATCATGCGCATGCCCTGTAAGGTTGAACCGGTGCTGATGACATCGTCCAAGATAACTGCGTTCTTGTCTCTCAGTAATTCACGATCTTTCTCATCCAGGATCAAAACTTGTGGTTGACCGGTGGTAATGGACAGCGTCTCGGCTTTGATGGCATCGCCCATATAGGCCTTGTAGGTCTTGCGCAGGATAGCGTAAGGCTTTTTGGCTTCAACGGACAGCGCATATGCCAGGGGGATGGATTTGGCTTCAGCCGTAACCAGCACATCATAGTCTACGCTTTTAAGTTTTTTATTCAGTTCTTTGGCACTGGCCTGGACCAGTTCGGTATCCCCCAGAATGTTCAAAATAGCAATCCGTAAACCGGGAGCAACTTCGAACAGGCGCAAGTCGCGTTTCAATCCGGCAATCTCAACGGGATAAGTTTCACGATCGGGCATGGTTCCCTCCGGAGAAGTGGTATGGACAGGGCGTAGTTTATCATACTTCATTTTAGATGAAGTAAATAAGCGGCACCTGCGTGTATAATCTTTTTATGCTGCCCGATTTACAACTCAACGATGTTGTACGAATGCGAAAACCGCATCCCTGCGGTTCCTATGAGTGGACGGTCACACGCCTGGGAGCGGATATTGGCCTGGAATGTAAAAACTGCGGTCGACGTGTCATGTTGACACGCCGCGAACTGGCCCGACGCACCAAAGCGATCCTTCCACAGGAGAAAAACGAACATCATGAGCCAGAATAAAAAGCCGCACATCCTGTTTCTGTTTTCGGATACCGGCGGGGGACATCGCAGCGCTGCCGAGGCAATCATCGAAGCGGTTCAATTGGAATATGGTAACGTAGTCACGACCGAGATGGTGGATTTTTTCAAGAGTCATGCGCCCCTGCCATTGAACAAAATGCCAGACTGGTATCCCGACATGGTCAAAGCGCCCCACCTGTGGGGTTTGAGTTTCAAAATAAGCAATGGGCGCCGTCGCGCGCGTGCCATTACAGCCAGCATGTGGCCCTATGTGGGCCGCGCCGTGCGTGCGCTTGTCAGGAACCACCCGGCGGATCTGGTCGTCACAGTTCACCCGTTGGCCACCACTGTCTTCTTGAAAGCCCTGGGAAGGAATCGCCCGCCATTCATCATTGTTGTGACAGACATGGTAACCACCCACGCCTTGTGGTATGACCAGCGTGCCGACCTGATCTTTGTGCCAACCGAAGCTGCCCGCCAACGCGCCATTGAATATGAGATGGACCCGATACAGGTACGCGTTATGGGGCAGCCGGTCGCTGAGCGCAATTGTGTCCCGGCGGGAAATAAAGCCGCGCTGCGGGAAAAACTTGGCTGGGAACAGGATAAGACTATCGCACTTCTGGTTGGCGGCGGTGAGGGCATGGGACCGCTGGGCGAAACGGCGCGCGAGATCGCCGCATCCGGTCTGAATGTGGCGCTGGTGATTGTCGCCGGACGAAATCAGAAACTGAAAAAAGAACTCGAAGCGCACGAGTGGCCGATCCCGGTCCACATCTACGGATTCACGCACGAGATGCCCGACTTCATGCGCGCCGCGGACGTGCTGGTTACCAAAGCCGGGCCGGGAACGATTGCCGAGTCACTGAATGCTGAACTCCCTATCATCTTGTATGCCAAATTGCCGGGGCAGGAGGATGGCAACGTCACATTTGTCGTAGAAGAAAAAGTTGGGGTTTGGGCACCAGAACCGGATCAAGTGGTTGATACGTTGCGAGAGTGGGTGCAAAAGCCACAGGTTCGCCAGAGTTATGTAGAAAATTGCCGCCGTGCAGCCCGCCCGAACGCCTCCCGCCAGATCGCGCGCGCCATTGGGGAGACATTGGAGTTGGTTCCTGATAAAACAGTTTTGGAACAGTAAAAAAGAAAGTGCCTGTTCAAATTGAACAGGCACTTTGTAAAACCTAACTCTCTGATTGCAAATACACCGTAGTAATCGGGAAGGGGATTTCGATACCCTTCTTTTCCAAGGCCCCTTTGATGAGTTCAAGAGCCGCATCTTTGGCTGCAAATGGATTGGTTTTGGATGTATCGATCCAGAAGTAGGCGCTCATATCGACAGATGAGCCGCCAAAGGTGTGAAAGACTACCATAGGTTCGGGGTCACCAAGAAAGCCGGGTATGTTTTTGATCGCTTCAAGTACAGTCTGTCGAGTTACAGCCGGGTCAGAACCATAAGAAACACCCACCGGCAATTCAATGCGACGACGGGCAGCACGAGTGTAATTTGTGATAGTGTTCGATAGCACGTCTGCGTTGGGAATCATCACAATGAGTCCCTCAAAAGTGCGCATTTCCGTTGTGCGCAGGTTGATGCTCAAGATAGCGCCTCCGTAACTATTAAGTTCAACGGCATCTCCCACATCAAAAGGTTGCTCGATGAGTAAGATAATTCCGGAAACAAAGTTCTGCATGATGTTTTGCAGGGCAAAACCAATTGTGAAACCGAGAATGCCCAAGCCAGTCAAAAAAGCAGTTACATCGAAGAAACGTTGCAAGGCTGTGATAATCCCGGCGACAATAATGCTCCAGCGCGTGATCTTCCCCAACAGCATAGTTACTTCACGGTCAGCTTCCCTTTTCAGCAACACTTGCTTGAGCAAATTACTGAGCAACTTTGCCACGTACAAGCTGGCAACAAATATCAGAATAGCGGTCAACACATTTGGTAAAGAAGCGACGGCTTTCTCAAGAAGTTGATTGAAATACTCTGGCATGATTCCTCCTCCAAGGATGTTTTTCGCAATCTTAACGCAAAGATGTAGATGCGTCCAATGTTTCGTTCTCGAGTAGAATTCATCCGGCTTATTTTCTCTTCTGCTGATATATAATGCCCGTGAAGGGTATAATTCCTCCTATGCCCATCCTGGATGCCCACACTCTGGAGTTTTTCAGCCGCAGCCCCGAGCAAACACGTCGAGTCGGCATGCGCCTGGGTGGGCTGTTGCGGAGTGGCGATGTGATCTGTTTGCAGGGTGAATTGGGCACAGGCAAGACCACCCTCGTGCAGGGACTGGCCCAGGGCTGGGGTTCGCTTGACCCGGTTTCCAGCCCGACATTCATCATTGTTAACATTTACAGACGTCCTGACGATAGGCAGCTTTTTCATATGGACGCCTATCGCCTCGAATCCGCTCCCGAAGCTGCTGAACTGGATCTGGACGAAATGCTGGCCCAGGGCTCTCTGCTGGTTGAATGGCCGGAGCGCGTCCGGGAGATTCTGCCCGACGAGCATATGTGGATATCTTTCGAATATGTAGCCGAAGAAAACCGTCAGATGTTAATAAGAGCCGCAGGCGCCCGCTACGACGATTTGCTGACTGCATTACGCCAGGATCTGTTTGGAGGTGACTGATGTTATTGGCAGTTGACACTTCCACCAGGCAAATGGGCCTGGCGCTCTACGATGGCTCACAGGTGATCGGTGAGATGCTCTGGCACAGCCGCCACTACCACACGGTGGAATTGGCTCCCGCGGTCGCTGACCTGCTCACCCGATCTGGCCTGAAGATGGACGCAATTGGAGCATTGAGTGTGGCGTTGGGACCCGGCTCATTTACCAGTTTGCGTGTTGGTTTGGCCTTTATTAAAGGCCTGGCGCTGGCGCAGCATCTACCTATTATTGGGATTCCCACACTGGATGTAGTTGCAGCCGCACAGGAAGTTCGTGAACTGCCATTGGCAGCCGTTTTGCAGGCGGGACGCGGCCGGCTTGCCCTGGCCTGGTACGAAGCTGGAGAAACTGGGTGGAATGCCAAGGGCTCTTCTACAGTTACGACAGCCGATGAACTGGCTGAAAGCATCAATAAACCAACCATTGTCTGCGGCGAGTTGACCGCGGACGAACGCCAGCGGTTGGCCCGCAAACGTGTGAATGTCTTGCTGGCCTCCCCTGCGGCCTGTGTGCGGCGTCCAGCCGTCTTGGCGGAGTTGGCCTGGGAGCGCTGGCAGGCTGGGGTTAAGGATGATGCGGCCTCACTTGCGCCGATCTACCTGCATGTAGGCGATCCAATCCCGTCATGAGTCCCCTCGTCCGCAAGATGGAAATCGAGGACGTGCCAGCCGCGCATGAAATCGATAAATCCTCCTTTACATTGCCCTGGCCCGAGCGCTCGCTACGTTTTGAAGTGTCTGATAATCCGGTAGCGCGCTGTTGGGTTGCGGAGTTGGAAGGTCGCGTAGTTGGGATGCTGGTTTTGTGGATGATCATCGATGAAGCTCACATTGCCACGCTGGCTATCCATCCTGATTTCAGACGGCAGGGAATAGCAGAACAGTTACTGATAACAGCCCTGAGAAAAGCACATGCAGAAGGGGCGCAAACTGCACTTTTAGAAGTCCGCGCCGAGAATCAGGCCGCGCAGGCCTTGTATGCCAAATACGGCTTTGATGTAGTTGGCCGCCGTGAGCACTATTATAAAGATAACAATGAAGATGCAGTATTAATGACGTTATCCCGTTTGCCCGTCATACTGTGATCCCGTTTTCGATGAATGGCGAAACTGTATAACGGGTGTACGGAGAAACGAAAAAAATACGAGGAAGAATGACAACCAGAGAGACACTTATCAAGAATTTGCAAGACAAAAAGGCCCGCATTGCTATTCTGGGGCTGGGATATGTTGGACTGCCGCTGGCGGTTGTTTTTGGGGAGGCCGGATTCAAGGTCACCGGCATCGATCCGGATGCTCGCAAAGTAGATTCGCTCAACCAAGGTATTTCCTATATCCCGGATGTTGAGACGGATGCTATCGCTGCGTTGGTCAAATCCGGGAACCTGGTCGCCACGACCGATTTCTCAGTGCTTAAAGAGATAGATGCGGTCAGCATTTGTGTGCCGACGCCACTGCGAAAGACCGGCGATCCTGATATGTCCTTCATATTGTCGGCAACCGAAGAACTGGCGAAATATGTCCACAAGGACATGGTGATCGTGTTGGAGTCCACCACGTATCCCGGTACGACGCGCGAGTTCATGCTCCCAAAGCTGACCGAGAAAAGCGGACTAAAAGTAGGTGAGGATATTTTTGTGGCTTTCTCACCCGAACGCGTCGACCCGGGGCGAGAAGACTGGACCACAGTCAATACGCCGAAGGTCATCGGAGGGATTACCGAAGCCTGTTCCGAAGTTGCCGAAGCCTGGTATTCGGGCGCACTCGAGACTGTTTTCCCGGTCAGTTCAGCAGAGGCGGCTGAGATGGCGAAACTGCTCGAAAACACCTTCCGCATGATCAACATCGGCATGGTCAACGAATTGACGATCATGTGTGAGCGCCTGGGTGTGGACGTGTGGGAAGTGATCGAAGCAGCGGCCACCAAACCCTTTGGCTTTATGAAGTTCACCCCGGGGCCCGGGTTGGGCGGACACTGTATCCCAATTGATCCCCTGTATCTTTCCTGGAAGATGAAATCGCTTGACTATAACGCGCGCTTCATCGACCTGGCTTCCGAGATAAATACTAACATGCCGCGTTATGTGGTCAGCCGCGTGTTGGAAGCTATGAATGATCGCAGCAAAACGCTTAAAGGCTCAAAGGTGTTGGTTCTTGGAGTAGCGTATAAGCCCGATATTGATGATGTGCGCGAATCCCCGGCATTGGATGTGATCGCCTTATTACAAAACAAGGGCGCGATCGTTATGTATCACGATCCCTATATCCCACATATCCATCACGAATTCGACGGCTGGGAGATGGACAGCGTTGAAGATGTGATGAAGGCGGTCGAAGAATCCGATGCGGTTGTCATAATTACCGATCATACGGTCTACGACTATAAAACCGTCGTTGACTCGGCCAAATTTGTATTTGACTCACGCAATGCATTGGGAAAACTGGCAAAGAATAATCCGAAAGTCGAACGGCTGTAATTTAATAGGACTCACAAACACTTATGCATTACGTTTTACGGAAAAGGTAAAACGTAATGCATAATACGTAAAAAGCAATAAGGATTGACCATGGGAAACTATTTCGTCACCGGAGCCGCTGGATTTATTGCCTCGCGTGTCACAGAATTTCTGATCAAAGATGGGCACACTGTTGTAGGGGTAGACAACATGAACGATGCCTACGATATTCGCATGAAAGAGTACCGCCTGCGAAAATTGCAGGAATTACCCGATTTTACCTTCCATAAGCTGGATATTTCTGAAAAATCCACCATTGAGCATTTCAAAGACAACAAATTCGATGCTCTCATCAACCTGGCGGCGCGTGCGGGGGTCCGTACCAGCGTCGAGAATCCCTGGGTCTATCTGGAATCCAACATCACTGGCACGCTCAATATGCTGGAACTCTGCCGCGTGACCGGAACGAAGAAATTCCTGCTGGCATCGACCTCCAGCATCTATGGTGAGAACCCGCCCTACCCGACGCCGGAAACAGCTTCCAGCGACGAACCGCTCCAGCCGTATGCGGCCAGCAAAAAGGGGGCCGAAGCGCTGACCCATGCCTACCATTACCTCCACGATATCGATGTCAGCGTGGTGCGTTACTTCACTGTTTATGGCCCGGCGGGACGCCCCGACCTGGCGCTCTTCCGCTTCACGCAGTGGATCAGCGAGGGCCGTCCGGTGCATGTCTACGGCGACGGCGAGCAATCGCGTGGTTTCACCTATCTTGACGACATTGCGCGCGGCACCATCCAGGCGCTCAAACCGCTTGGTTATGAGATCATCAATCTGGGTGGCCATGAAGTCATCACCATCAACGACCTGATCACGTTGATCGAAGAGGTGATCGGCAAAAAAGCCATTGTCGATTACGGCCCTGCAGTGCAGGCCGACATGCGCTCCAACTGGGCGGATGTCCGCAAGGCGGGCGAGTTACTCGGTTGGGAACCTCGGTTCAGCTTGCGCCGGGGCGTAGAACAACTCTACAAGTGGTATATCGCCGAACGCGATTGGGCCAAGGATGTGCTCACTCCGTGAGTCTTTTTCAAAAAGTCTGGTCGACTGTTAAAGAAGATGCCCTGCTGGGGAAGGTGATTCGCAACAGCGCGCACCTTTTCAGCAGCAACAGTCTGAGTCTTGTTTTGAGCATGGGGCAAGGTGTCTTGGCGGCACGCCTGCTTGGCCCGGCTGGATACGGGCTGGTAGGGATCGTGATGGGCTATGCGTCGACGATCAATGGTCTGCTCTCATTTCGGATGAGTGAACTGGTCGTCCGCTATGGAGGCGAGTACCTCGAGCGCGGCGAACGGGACAAGACAGCTGCCCTCGTTAAAGCGGCCAGTCTCACCGAAGGGGCTGTCTCCGTGATCGCCTTCCTGGTTGTCATCCTGAGCGCCGGGTTGGCCACGCGTTATTTTGCTAAAACCCCCGGTACAGAGAGTCTCTTTATTGTTTATGCGTTAGGATTATTAGCAAATTTCAACATCGAGACCTCCACCGGCATCCTGCAAGTGACCGATCGAATCCGCTTGCAAGGCGTCATCAATCTTATACAGACCATTGCAACAGCCGGAATCATTACCGCTGCGTTTTTCTTGCAAGGCAGTTTGCAGATTGTGCTGGGAGCTTATTTACTTGGCAAAGCTATCCTGGGGTTGGGCATGTTCATCACGGCACAGGTACATTTGCACCGCGCCATACAGCGTGGCTGGTTGACGGCTTCTATCAGCTCATTGCCTGCCTTGGGACAAATGGTGAAATTCTCCATCAGTTCGAATTTGAGCGCAACTGCCATTTTGGTTTTCCGCGAAAGCGAGATTCTGTGGGTGGGCTTTTTTCTCTCCAGTGAAGCGGCCGGTTATTACAAAGCTGCCTATGCTATCATTCTTTTATTAGCATTACCCGTTCACCCGCTAATTTTGACTGTACACCCCGAACTCAACCGATTGATTGTCCAGAAGGCCTGGCCGCGCTTGCGGGATTTCCTGCGAAAAGTGACCACACTTTCGTTTGTCTACAACTTCATCCTGGGCCTGGGACTGGTCATATTCGGGCGCTGGATACTGTGGATTTACGGCGAACAGTATACAGTTGCCTATCCGGCGCTGATGGCCTTGCTGGTCGGGATGGTCTTCAATTTCACGCTCTTCTGGAACCGCCCGCTTTTGCTGTCTTTCAGCCTGCCGACTTTTCCTTTGGTTGCGATCATCGTCGCTGGTTTGCTCAAGATCGGACTGGCCTTCCCGTTGGTCCCTCGTTTCGGATACGTAATGGAAGCCGGATTATTATCCCTGTACTATATCGTTTCTGTCGGCCTGATGGTTTGGCGTGGAGTGGATGAGATACGTCGCCAGGAGGCAAACGTTTTGCCCGGGAGTGTCGCTTAATGTCCCAGCCCCTTTCCGACAATGTGTGGGAACACCTGATTTGCAGTTCCTGCGGTCACAGTCTGGAAGCCCAAGACCAGGGAGCAACCTGTCCGGGTTGCGGATTGGACTACCCTTATACGGAATCAGGCTCACTTGACTTGCGCTTGCAACAACCGAAGACTTATTCCGATACATTTGAGTTGGGAACACCACTTCTGCCTGAAAATAGTTACCCTTTCGAGCCTTTGCAGGTCAACTCCGATCCGCAGGTGGATTTTTCGGGCATTTCCTCACCCCGCCATCTAACACAAGAGATCTTGAGCTATTTCCCGCGCGCTAAATCTCAAGATAGTTTAATGCTCGATCTCGGTTGTGGTAAAGGGGTTCACAAAGAGGTTGCAGAACAGGCCGGCTTTGAATGGGTCGGTCTGGATTATGAAGCCCCCGAGGCTCAGGTTTTAGGCGATGGCCAGGCGCTTCCATTTGAAAATAACACCTTCGATTTCATCCTGTGCGTCACCGTGATCCAGTATGTCCAATTCCCGTTCGTCATGATTAGGGAAGCAAGTCGCGTCTTGAAACCAAATGGAAAACTGATTGGCACAATAGCATTCCTCGAACCTTCGCATGGGACCAGTTTCTATCATCACACGCATTTAGGGACATACAACCTGCTGAAGCACGGCGGCTTTGAAGTCGAGAAACTGGCCCCCAGCAAGGAATGGTCTGTGCTCAAGGCGCTGGCCAGCATGGGGATGTTCTTTCGGATGCCGCGCTGGATGGCGCAATCCATCGTTCTGCCGCTAGAATTGTTTCACAGGTTATGGTGGCGGGGTGGGGAACTGGTAACAGGTAAGTCGCTGGAGAGCCTGCGTGTCCGCCATTTCACCGGCTCGTTTACGTTCATTGCCTCCAAACCGGATTAATTTGGAATTGTTTAGGACTTGCGCAGTTCGCAAAAGGGTACCGAGAATAAGGGGGTGTGCTGCGCACACCCCCTTATTCTCGGGGTTCTCTCATTTAGCTGTGTAAGTCCTGTTATTATGGGCTGTATAGGATAACCCCAAAGTTACGAAGGCTCGAAGACACAAAAACAATTGTGACTTTGTGTCTCTATGTCTTTGTGGTAACCCATCTCAATGCGAATCGCTATTATCACCAACTCCCGCATTCCATCCCTGACGGCCAACTCCATCCAGGCCATGAAGGTCTGCCAGGCG
>JBAVJG010000065.1:0-1898 GCA_049687655.1 Anaerolineales bacterium
CAGCGTCTTTTCACATATGAAGGCGCCAATGTCCTCTTTGCACATCGAAAGCCAGTGGAAGGGAATTTAAGCTTTGTTGAGCGCCTCGGTCAGCGTCGTAGGAGTTTGCGAATACCCGGGGAGGCGCAGGAACTATCAACCAAAATGGGCGAGCGCTTTGTGAAAGGATTTCTCCGTTATGTACTGGATCCAGGGACCGAACATGGATACGGTTCTGCGGGGAGGAATCGGCTAAACGCAGCGCATATCTATCTGGCGGCTCTCCTCGAGATGCAACAACTTGGCCAAAAATGGAAAACGCGCGCCTTCTGTCGGACTATTTTCACAACCAATTTCGACACCCTGCTCCAGAATGCACTTCAAATGGTGAACCTCTTGTATCGGATTACGGACAGGCCGGAGAAGGGCCTAGACAATTCCGAGTTCCATAGGGAGGAAGGTCCGATTCACCTTGTATACACTCACGGGAGCATTTTGCGGCATAACCCGGCCAGCACTGTGGATGAATTGGGTGAACTTGAAAGTCAAAACATAAACGTGCTTCATAGGTGCCTTGAATCCCACGATGTCATCATTATAGGGTATGGTGGGTGGAATGACGGGTTGATGGCCGCTCTGCGTTGCTGTAATCCTAAAAAGCATATGTTGTACTGGTGTGACATTGATTCCCAGCCGACTCCTCACGTTGCAACGTTTCTCGAGAAACGTGCTGGGGGTGCGACCTATGTCCAATTGGGTGGAACCGGGGCCGATGGCCTAATGCAAGCTTTATACGAAGCACTCGTGCCGGTGAAAGCACGCCGGGAGCCGATGCAGCGATATCGAGAATGGTATGACCTGGTATGGAATCGCAAAGGCAGTTCCAATCAAAGATAATCTTTGGAGGTTTGAGATATGACGAAATCGGATAATGAGAATTATGCAATTAATCTTGAATTCTATGAGAAATTGGTGGCGACGAATCCAGATGTAGAACGAAAAGGCGCTACGATGCCTTACACTTCGCACAACGGTCATATGTTCAGCTTGTTAGGCAAAGAGGGTAAACTGGGTTTGAGGCTCCCAAAGGATGAACGCGAAGGATTCTTGGGTAAATACCAGACAAAGCTGTTTAAACAATATGGCAGTGTGATGAAGGAATATGTTGAGGTACCCGATGAACTCTTGCAGAAAACAGGGGAATTAAAGAAGTATTTCGAAGTCAGCTATGCGTATGTGTCTTCCTTGAAGCCGAAACCGACCAAGAAAAGTAAGAAATAGACATCGTTGTAATGTAGGAAAGTCTAATCCCATGACAGTTGAAAATGAAAAAGACCTGGCTGGCTTGAAGAAAATCGGTCGCATCATCGCCCTGACGCTGCGCGAAATGCAGGAGGATGTTCAGGCGGGCATGACCACGGCTGAACTGGATGACATCGGCGGAAGCTGCCTCCAAAAGTATGGCGCGCGGTCAGCCCCGTTCCTGTCAACGGGTGCGGATCATATCCTTGAAGGCGGGAACGGCTGGACACTTGAAACTATGGATGGGAGTCTGTCGGCGCAGTACGAGCACACGATTGTGGTCACGCGTGGACGTCCATTGATTGTGACATCGCTATAGGAATCACGTTATAGTGTTGTGAACAATAAACCCCCAGCGCCTCGCTGAACGGAGTGCTGGAGGTTACTCTGGAACATCCTCGAAGAATTGTGTCATTTGCTTTCGGTACGTTTGAAAAGCCTGCCTGCCTACATCGGTTAACTTCAGCATTGTATTGGGGCGACGTCCCTTAAAGGTTTTTTCGACCTCCAGATAACCTGCCTCCTCCAGTTTGGTCATATGTGATGACAGGTTGCCCCAGGTCATTCCAGTCTGGTTCATCAAGAATGTAAAGTCTGCGCTTTCCAGTATATATAAC
>JBAVJG010000066.1:0-1927 GCA_049687655.1 Anaerolineales bacterium
GATCTTGATGAGCCTTATCCCGGGGGAAACTTGTTCTCACTGGCCTCGGGCGGCTGCATCTACATTCGCGACCCCAAGCGTATTGTCAGCGAGGATCAACTCAACGGTGGAGAATTTGCTCCCCTGGAAGACCGTGACTGGACTCTGATCAAGCCTTATCTCGAGGAAAATCAACGTCAGTTTGGCATTTCTATTGAAGATTTGCTGAATGGCGAGGAACCTGCAAACGTCTATCGCAAAATCCAACCGCATGCGGTGCGGGCTTTACAGGCTGAGGAAAGTTGGGTGAGGCATTAATTGAAATCAAAAATCTGGATCGCATTACTCTCGCTTTACCTCGTTTGGGGTTCTACGTATCTGGCAATTCAATTCACGATAGAAACCATCCCACCCTTTTTGTCCGCCGGTGCGCGCTTCCTGGCCTCGGGACTGATTCTGTTGGTCTGGCGGCGGCTGGCCGGGGATGCGATGCCCACCAAACGCCAGTGGCGCTCAACAGCGATTGTCGGGGTATTCCTGCTGCTAGGCGGTAACGGGTTGGTTTCGTTTGCCGAGCAATATGTGCCCTCCGGCATCGCGGCACTGGTCATCGGCTCGATCCCCTTATGGCTGGTGATGATCGAGGCCATGCGTCCGGGCGGGGAAAGACCCAACTGGCTGGTCATCCTGGGGCTGGTTATCGGCTTCAGCGGTATCTTTCTGTTGGTTGGCCCGGCCTCGCTGACCGGGAGCGGACAATCCTTCAATCCGCTGGGCGTTGGGACGCTGCTGATGGCCGCCTTTCTGTGGGCGATTGGCTCGATCTACAGCCGTGGCGCAGACATGCCGAAATCATCCCTGATGGCAACCGGGGCAGAGATGCTGACCGGCAGCGTGGCGATATTCCTCATCAGCGGACTGACCGGCGAATGGAGCGGATTTCGCCTTGATGCTGTTTCCACCAATTCCTGGGTAGGGCTGCTGTATCTCATCACAATCGGTTCTTTGATCGGTTTTGTATCCTACATCTGGTTGTTGCAAAATGCGCCAATCTCGCTGGTGGCTACATACCCCTACGTCAACCCTCTGGTGGCGGTGATGCTGGGCGCATGGCTGGCGGACGAAACCATCAATGCACGCATCCTGATCGCGGGAGGCATCATCATCGGATCGGTGGTGTTGATCAATCAGACCAGACCCAGGTCCAAAGGCTCGAAACCAAAGCCAGCCCCGGCCGGGGCCAAGTAGGTGCCAGCGTGAATGATATGGTCGATTAAGCGGAAGCAGGCCGGGACACACCTGAAGCGAGTCTGCTTACTACAGAGTGCTGCGTAAATAACTGAACTCCAAGCACTGAATTTTAGCCATTCCTTGATTGTTCATAGTTCACTTATTTATGCAAGCAGCAGTAACAGGAATTTTCAAGGAAGTTAAACAAAGTATTTAACGGTGGAAAGCTGCCAGCCTCCCCGTCCAATTTATAAGGAGAAGAAATGGATTCAAAAGATTTACTCAAACGTGTCAAAGAAGATGGAATTAAGTTTATCTCGCTGCAATTTTCAGATGTGACCGGCGCGGTCAAGTCGGTGGATATGCCCATCAAGGGGCTGGAAGGCGCGCTGGAAGAGGGCGTGTGGTTCGACGGCTCTTCGGTGGAGGGCTTCGCGCGCATCCAGGAATCGGACATGCGCCTGGTGCTCGACCCAGACACGTACGCGATGCTGCCCTGGGCCGCCGAGGAACGCAAGCGTGGACGCGTGTTCTGCGACATCTACACGCCCGACGGCGACCCGTTCGAAGGCGATCCGCGCGGGACTCTGAAACGGCTGCGCGCTAAAATCGCCGAGCGCGGCTGGACGTTGAACGTGGGCCCGGAACCGGAATTCTTCCTGTTCAAGCGCGCCGAAAACAACGGCGCGAGCGTCCACCCGGTGCCGCACGATGTGGG
>JBAVJG010000067.1:0-2865 GCA_049687655.1 Anaerolineales bacterium
ACTTTGTAAACTCAAAAAAGGTCTGATCGCGATTTATGGCAATCAGTTAAGTGCCGTTTACCTGTATGGTTCCTACGCGCGCGGCGAAGCGCACCCACCCGATTCGGATACTGACGTGATGATCGTGCTGAAAGGCGAGTTCGATTATTGGGAAATGGATAAACGTTCATCAGAATTGGTCGCTGCCCTGTCATTAGAGCATGACGTGCTCATTTCTACTAAACTTGCGTCGGAGAGACAATATGCAAATAGCGGAATGCCACTCTATATCAACGTGCGTAGAGAGGGAGTAGCGGTATGATCACACCCGCGATCCAGCATTTCCTGAAACTGGCAAATGAAAGTCATGAGGTGGCTAACGGGTTGATTGATATGGGTCATCCCCGCTTTTCTGCCGATCACCCTCGCATCACGCGGACCGAAACCTGCTCGCTGATCCCCTTCAACTCCAGCACCCGCGACTCAAATTTACTGGCATCTATGTTTGTCTGCTTGAGCGCAACCTCACTGACCAGAATCTCCCCGGCCGCTGCCTTGGACGCAATCCTTGCCGTGGCGTTCACTTCATCGCCGATCGCTGAAATATCCGCCAAACCGTCTTCTGATCCCATTGCACCGAAATACGCCACACCGGCATGGACACCAATCCCGACAGGTATATTTTGCGCTTCCATGTTCTTACGAATCTTTTGGGCCGCGCGGATTGTCCTTTCCACGTAGTTTTTCCCTGCAAACCCTGCGCCCCAGAATGCCGCAACAGCATCGCCCGCGAGCTTTTCAACCAGGCCATGTTCCCCTGCAATGACATTGGTTGCTCCAACATAAAAGCGATTGATCAGCTTCTGAAAGTCCATCGGGGACAGCTGTTCGGATAGCGCAGTAGAACCGCGCACATCCGCGAACAGCATAGACATCTCTACTTCGGCTCCACCTTGATGCTTTTTGACATAATCCTCGCATATGCTGCAGAACTGCGGGTTGAGCGCGGATCGACCCCTGCCAAAAACCGTCCGCATCACCAGGCCTCCCATTCCATCAAAGGGGGATGCGCAAATCTTACAGCGCGGATCTCGAGGCAGTAATCGAAAGGTCCTGCTAAATAAATTTTCAGCCCTTAAAGCATCTACCGCGAACCAGTCGTGCCACATCTGGTTGATTTCTTCTTTAGTTAAAGTCATTTGTTAAATCCTTTAGTTGACAATAAAGAGCGTGCTCACATGAATGATTCAATCACAACTGCAGCTATTCCAACTCCCTGTGGCCTTCTTCAATGCTTTGCAGGATTCCCTCGCGGCTCACTCGCAACTTAATCCCTTCAACAGTCAGCGGAGACCCGCCGCGCTTTTCAGGTTTAATGACAAATACCTGACCGTCGCGGCGCTTGATGCGCACTTCTCCATATGTTGCGTCTTGCTCCAAAAGAGATACCAGCCTTTGACGTACTTCGGCAAGTGAAATATTCTCATCCCACCACACCCTACCTGGCGGCAGACAACTCTTCACGCACGACTCGCCGCAAAATAACCTCGATTGGTTCCTTCTGCTGCGTTATGTATTCGCGAAGAGCTTGATTGATCAATGTCTGGTAATTGCCACCACCTGCTTCTTCAACTTCGTTCCGAAACCATTCCAGAATATCGTCATCGATGCGGATGGTAATCCGGGTTTTTCCTTTCGCCACTGGGGCAACTGCCCCGCGCTTCCCTTCGCTAAAATTATATTCCTTTTTCATGCTTGCTCCTCATACGTTCTTTTTTCTCGAACTGTGGCTTTACGGGCAGAAATAATACGAATGACAACATCACGAAAGGTGTAAACCACAACCAATACTCTACTCAGAAAATCCCTGCCAATTGTGATAAAGCGTTCTTCACTTTTATGTTCGTCCTGAATGGTGATGGCATTTTCATCTTCAAAAACGCCGACGGCATCGGCAAATCGAACACCATGCTTCTTATAATTTGACTTGGCTTTGTTGGGATTCTAATCGTAATTCATCGAACTATATTATATGCACAAATGTACACAGACGCAAGTAGTTTTTTAGATTAACCCACGATTACAAAAACAAAGCCGACTGCAATTCGGCTAGTCCGCTTTTGAGACATCGTCCCCGTAGGGGGAGCATCCCGTTAAGGGCACTCTCGGGCGGGCACGCCCCACACCTGTCCTGAGCGAGGCGGAGCGTAGTCGAAGGGCCCCACCCCGCGGATGGACGGTTGTCCTTGTAGGATCATCCAACCCGCTAAGCTCATCCGCTTTACACTGAGAGTAAGAAATTGCGAGCGATGATAGTCTGTTTGATTACAAGCTGTTCGAGAGTTCGAGATTTTGTTCCCGAATTCCAAACGAGGAAAACGATATGGATTTCAAACTGACGATCTTCTCCGATTACATCTGACCGTGGTGTTATGTCGGCCAGGGTGTGGTCGAGAAGTTGAAAGCGGAATACAACGTGGAGGTCGAATGGCGTCCGTTCTATTTGTATTTCGATACGCCGCCAGAGGGCAGGGAGTTGCCCGATACCATCAAGCAGAAGCGTGCGAATGGATCGGAGGAACGTCTGCGCTCCATGGCAACTTCATACGGCATGGAATTCAAATCCACGGAACGCATCTATAACACGCGTCTTGCGCATGAAGCCACTGAGTATGCGCGCGAACATGGGAAGGGGGTTGAATTCCATAAGGTTATCTTTCGCATGATATATGCGGAAGGGAAAGATCCCAGCCAATGGGATGTGCTGCGAAGCGCCGCGCAGGAAGTGGGCCTGGACGGTGAGACGATGCAAAAAGATGTGGAGAGTGAAACGTATAAGGTCAATGTAGAAGAACAGGTCCGCCAGGCCTATCAGATCGGCGTGAC
>JBAVJG010000068.1:0-19344 GCA_049687655.1 Anaerolineales bacterium
CAACTGCACAAAGGTGGCCCGAACACTGGCCTGTTCTTGCAGATCACCGCCGACCCGCTTGAGGACATTGATATCCCTACGCAGGGCTTGTCGTTCGGGACGCTGGAGCTGGCGCAGGCTTTAGGCGATTATGAAGCGCTTACTGCAAAGGATCGCAGGATATTGCGTGTACATCTTCCAGAGCCTGGGCGTGTTGGAAAAATCAAAGAGTTGCTTGAAGGATAAGAATTCAATAATCTCCCTGTCAATCTTGTTGACAGGGAGACTGTCTAATAGTAGAGGTGTCAAATGACTGAACTAGCCAAAATGAAATGTGTTGCCTGCCGCGGTGACGAGCCAAAGCTCACCGAGGATGAAATTGCTGAATTAAAACCCGATGTGCCGGATTGGCAGGTGATCGAGGTAGACGGTGTCAAACGCCTGGAGCGTTCGTTCAAATTGAAGAATTTCATCGAAGCCATGGCCTTTACCAACAAAATCGGCATGACAGCAGAAAAGGAGGACCACCATCCCTTGATCGTCACTGAATGGGGGCGGGTTAAGGTGCAATGGTGGACGCATAAGATCAAGGGCCTGCACAAGAACGATTTCATCATGGCCGCCAAGACGGATCGGTTGCTGTAATTCTTAAAAAAATCTTAAAATTTCTTGACATTGCTCAGGCTAAATTTTCGTTCTGAAGACATGCGTGTCATTCGCACACCTTATCAGGCACCCAATGCGAATGCCTTTGCCGAGCGTTGGATACGGAAAGTCTGAGAAGAGTGTCTCGAACACATCCTAATCCTGAACGAAGCACGTCTTCGGTGTGTTTTGCAGGAATATGTCGAAGACTATTACAACCCGGCTCGTCCTCACCAGGGGATTTCCTAGAACATGCCTTTACCACGTGGGCAACCAGTTGGTGGTGGTGCTGTGCAAAGACGAAAAGTGCTCGGCGGCATCATCTACGATTATTACCAGGCACCTGCTCAACCTTCTGTTTATCTCAACTGAATTCAAAATAGGACGCCCCCTTCGACTTCCATGAATGCAATCTGGAAAGATCTGTTCGCGCGCTTTGGAAGATCAGGCCTGCTGATGCGATGTCTTTCTCCGAAAGAAATTCCCAATTCTCACTGATCAATACGGAATACCCGATCTGAATCATTCAGGCCGAATTGATATGTTTTGCCCTGGATTGTTCCTGGTGAGGTTTTTGTACTCTACGCCCGTATTTCATCTAAAACGCAACCACCCACTGATAAAATTTGTCACAAAACTACACAAAACCGGGATATGACAGAAATCACCCTTGGCGTGGCAAGACCAGATAAACACCTATCACCATAAAAGCCAGACCAGCGAGTCGAGGCAGGGTGAGAGGAACCTTATCGTATCCAGCAATGCCAATCGTGTCAATTAAAAGACGACGGTGATCTGCCCGAAGAGAATGCCCATGGTGCCTGCTGCAACTCCTACGCGAGGGAGCGCATAGGCAACCCCCGCAACTGCTAAAATCACCATACCCCCAGCTAATATCGAGATCGGCACTGGCAATCTCAGTCAGATAACCACAAGCATGATACCAGTCAACGATTTGAACGGCATCGGGAAAGTACTTCTCAACTAGTTTCCAGATCCAGGCTGCGCCATCACACACAAACACCAATTCCTGTGCACGATCAGCCTGATAGTTGAGCGCACTGGCCCACAGCAGACGACCGAATTCTTCCGCTGGTGTGATTTCACTGTGATATTCAATCTCGGTTGCCTGTAACTGATCAGGATGGCCATAGCGGTATTGGCTTTGATACAATGCCAGGCTTTTGACCTCCTGCCAACCAGTGAGCGTTGGTGCCTGTGCCCCATCAATCGAGCCGTACCCGCGTTCCAACCGATTTTCCGCTGCCACACGACGCTCACGCTGCTGCAGACTTTCAAGCTGTTCGCTTCGTTCCTGTTCTTGCGCTTCTCGCCTTGCTTGGCGTTTACCTGTTGCATAGCTCTCTTTGCGGATCGTGTTCGGGCTGACTTCCACCAGCAGATAGTCTCTAATCTGCTGGCTGGCTTCGGCAAAAGAAGTCGTCACCCCAGCCATGCTCATCAGCCGTGCCATTCCACGATTTGCCTGCCCTGCTCGGATCCCCTGGCTCGCGTCCAGACGATATTCACGTTTGTCACAATAGCTGCAATGATAGTACCCACGCTCGTATTGGTCCCAACCAAAAACACTCAGCATCCTTGCCACTCTTCGCAACTGGCGCTTTGCTCTACCACCACAAGCGCATTTCTCTGAACTGCCGTTTACCTCTTCATCATAACTGCTCAATACCTCTCCCAGCACATCATTGCCAAGCGCCACCAGGTCCTCACGAATACTGTACTCTAATTCGTCTGCCCGGTTACCTCCTCGTTCAAGCACTTGTTCCCTGTATTCTGCAACCATCAGGTCTCGGATTGTTTCCATTGTATTTGTGCTACACTTCGTCTCAGAGCCTCTTTTCTAGGATTTGTTTCAAACCTTTCCTATTTTAGAGGCTCTTTTCTTCAGATCTTGATCGCACCGGCTTTGTTGATTAAGGATTTTAAAATGCTGTTATCATGTATATTTTGTAAGATCGAAAGAAAAGATTTCCTTGCTTTCATACACTATAAAAGTGATGCTGTTATTTAATTTCTAAAATACGCTCAAGGCGATATCCTCGCCGTTGGGGATAGTTCCCCGAATGGGGTATATGAATAGAGTATCATTATTGGAGGCTATAAAAGACATCCTGATTAATTTCAAGGTATATTGAAATATGTACCTGAAATGAAGAACCAGGAACGGGAATGAGTTCTAAACCGTTCCTGGTTGTGTTTTGCTACCTACTGAGATTTTAGGGGGGCAACAAGATAATTCTATCACCTCGGATTACCATAGTCCACTTATCGGGATTGTTTGCGCAAAGTCCATACCCTTCCGCATTGAATGGATCTTTGTTGTCCTGACTCCAGGCCCATGCAGAATAACAACCTTGAGGCAGTGTTACTGAAGTGGAGCCATTTCTGGTCAGGGTATAGGATCTATAGCCACATTCACCAAATACTGTTTTGTTAAGATACACCGAAACTGTAGCGGGAGATTTATGTTCGTTTTTTATTAGAAACGTTGTTTGTGGCCCGGCCGCGTCACCGGGGATTACGTGTCTTAGATCTGAGCACAAATCTGCAGGTGCGGTTGCAGTTGGTTCAGCCGCGACTATGTCTTGGGTTGGCACTTCAAAAGGAGCAACAGTATTGGTCGGGATTGGAGTTGCCGAAGGAATTGCGGTAGGCGGTACAGGTGTTGCTGTGGGTATCGCGGCCTGTGTTTCTGCGATCATGGTGAAAGCCGCAGCAACTGCTGTTCCTTGAATATCCTCTACGCTCATGGTAGGTTCGGGTTCGGGTCCGCAGGCGCTGAGCATTAATGCACTCAGAATTAATAGTACAAGAATCTTATTCATTGATAGATCTTTCAGTGAATTGGCTAGCAATTTGGTGCACAACCAGCTCGAAGGATTACACTATCTTGCTGAACATCTAGCTGGTAGTTTCCAGGCGATGCAATTCTGAATGTGGTGCCCGCGGTGAAGGGCTTGGTACTATCTACAATCGCCCACGCAGTATAATTACCTAACGGAATGGTCATACTGCCACTGGTCTCAAAACGGGCACTCAGATAGCCACACTCTCCCATAAGCGTTTGGACATATAAAGAAATGGTCATTGGACCTTTTGGCTTTGTATTGTTCGCGATCTTCAGCTTGGCGCTCTTGCCGGCGTAATCTGTCAATGGCTGGTTACAAGGATCGTTTGATCCTGAAGAAGCCGGGGCAGATGTATTAGTTGGCAATACACCTACTGTTTGTGATTGCGTCGAGGTTTCAAGGATTAAGGGCGGAACCGTATTGGTCGGGAGCGGAGTTGCTGTAGGCTCCTCAGTTGGTGGTAGAGGTGTCGCCGTAGGAACGGCAGCTTGTGTTTCCGCTACCATAGTCATAGCGGCGGCCATAGCTGTGTTTTGAACATCAGCTGGAGACATTGTTGGTTCCGGCTCGGGACCGCAGGCGGTTAGCAGGAGTGCGGTAATTACAAAAAACATCCAAAAGCGTTTCATAGTCTGGCTAATTCTCCAATTAAGAGTTGTCTTACTTTAAAATGATCTTACCTTTGTCAATTATTATTTCAATCTCATTACCTTTACCCAGGCCAAAAGAACCATGATATTGTCTGCCTCCTACCCAGGCTACATAGGTATATTTGCCTGCCGGGGCAGAAATTCTCATTCTTCCATAAACCGGATATTCGATAATAGTCGTGTAGCCATCGATGGTTGTACACTGAAGAGAGATATAAGCTTCAGCCTTCGATTTATTGACCAATTTGAGATTTCCATAAGGAATGGCTGGAGGAAGGGTTCCAAAGAAACGCGGGTGTAAGGTTTCAGTTGCTGTCACAACAAATCCCGTTGCAGTTGATGTGACAACTGTGCCGGTTTCCGTAGCTGTGATATTGGGATCGGGTGTCAGCGTTTCGGTGGTGGCTTCGGTCGCGGTTGGCGATTCTGTGTCAGTCGCTGTAGGTTCAGGTGTATCGGTAGCAGGTTCCAGGGTCGGTGTTGGAAGCGCGTTGAGTGTCTCCACTGCGTGTGTTTCTACCATGGCTGCATCCGTCGCCTGTACGTCAACAACAGGGGCTTCACTCGGCAGTTGCAGTTGTGGCAGTGCAGGGATGCAAGAGCTTAAAAGCAGAGTCATCGCCAACACCAGGACCGCTGTCCTTTTCATGCCCGACTCCTTTATGCCTGCTCTATGACCTCAAGAAATTGACCGAGAACGTCCCGCAACATTCGTTCTGGTAGAGCGCCGACCTGACGGTGTACCACCTTGCCGCCGGAAACGAACAACATCGTTGGGATGCCCTGAACTCCGAATTTTCCGGCCCATTCTGGGTTATCGTCAGTATTTACCTTTGTGATCAGAATCTTGCCTGCATATTCTTTTGCAAGCTTATCCAATGTTGGCGCTACCATTTTACAAGGACCGCACCAGGGGGCCCAGAAATCAACGATCACGGGCAACTCTGCCTGCAACACAGTTTTTTCAAAGGCCTCATCGGTAACATGAACGGGTTCTTCAACCATTGTAAAAAAACCTTTCCGGGCAAGTGCCCTAAACCTCGGGGTCGCCGGGTTTTAAAATTTTGTAGGTCGAGGTAATTTTAGAAGTTTTGCCAAGCATAATACTTACCGAACAATATTTTTGCTCGGAGAGTTTGATAGCCTGTTCAACGTCCCTTACCTTCAAGTCGTCACCCCAGAGTAAATATTCAACCTCAATGTCCGTATAAACCATCGGAAATTTGTCGGCTCGTTTGCCGCGCACGGACACCTTGAAGTCCTTTGGAATGACTTTTTTCTTCTGGAGGATGCTGATGATATCGATTCCAGTACAACCTGCCAGCCCAACCAGCAACAACTGCATTGGACCAATGCTCTCATCCATGGGTCCTAATTGGACAGTTCCACCTTTGTCGTTCTCTCCGGTGAAGTTCAAGCCCCCTTTCCAGGTTGCGGATACTTCTCTCCAATTATCTGCCATCATATCCTCGCAATTTGCGAGTATAACACAAAACAAATTTACCCTACATGATATAATGGCGCGTTATGGCTGACATCCTTTCCCGCTGGCGCAGCGGGCTCGCGAAGACCAGCAAAGCAACTTTTGGGCGTATTGCCGGTCTGCTGGGCGCAACAGAAATCACCCCTGATACTTGGGATGAACTGGAGGCCTTGCTTATTCAGGCTGACCTGGGAATCGAAACCGCAACTGAAATTATCGAATCCCTTCAGCGCCTCGTACGGGCCGAAGGCCTGCTACGCTCCGATGAACTGGAACAGGTCCTCCGAGCAGAGCTCCGCAATCGACTTGATGAACCTCCCGTTATCGAATGGCCGGAGCAGCCCTCTGTGTTACTGGTGGTGGGCGTCAATGGCTCCGGGAAAACTACCACGATTGCCAAGCTGGGTAAGCGCTTTTCAGATGCTGGGAAATCCATTCTCTTTGGCGCAGCGGATACCTTCCGTGCCGCAGCCGTGGACCAGCTCCAGGTCTGGGGAGACAGGCTCGGGGTCGATGTGATCGCGGGCGCACCGGAGAGCGATCCCGGGGCAGTGGCATTCAATGCAGTCCAGGCGGGAACTGCCCGCGCTATTGATCTGGTCATCATTGACACTGCCGGTCGTTTGCACACGCGCGCCAACCTGATGGAAGAGTTAAAAAAAGTCCACCGCGTGGTCGGCAAGGCACAACCGGGAGCGCCGCACGCTGTTTGGCTGGTACTGGATGCCACCACGGGACAAAACGCTCTACAACAGGCACGTGCTTTTAAAGATGCTGTCAACGTCACGGGAGTCATACTAGCGAAGCTGGATTCATCCGCACGGGGTGGCATGGCCTTTGCAATAAAGCGCGAACTCGGGTTACCAATTTTGTTTGCCGGGCTGGGCGAAAAGTTGGAAGATTTACAGCCCTTTAATCCGGATGCCTTTGTCGAAGGAATATTATCTACGGTATAAGCGTATCTTTTCATTAAATTGGGGTGTGGGGAGTTTTGGAAAATACGGAAAAACGGAGGAAAAATGCAGGATTTGCTCGACCGTTTACAAGAAGTAGGGGAACAGACTCAGCACCTCATGGTGCGTCTTTGACTACGCCAAAAAAGAACAGGTACTCTCAAAATTAGATAAAGAAATGGCGGCTCCTGATTTCTGGGATGACCCCACCGAAGCTCAAAAAGTGATCAAAAAAGCTAACAAGCTCCGTGAAGAAGTTGAATCGTGGGGCGGATTTGCGCGTAAAATCCAGGATGCGACCGAACTGGCTCAAATGGATGACGATAGCCTGCAAAGCGAATTGGAGCACGAAGTCGAGAGCATCGAGAAAGAGTTGGAAAAGCGCTCATTCATTGCTATGCTTTCTGGTCGTTATGATTCCGAGGATGCGCTGCTGGCCATCCACGCGGGTGCGGGTGGCACAGATTCGCAAGATTGGGCAGAGATGCTCGAGCGCATGTACCTGCGCTGGGCGGAAGCACGCGGCTTCGAGACTGAGATCATCGATCTGACCGAGGGTGAGGAAGCCGGCATCAAAAGCGTAACCATTGCAGTGGACGGTAAGTATGCTTATGGGTACCTGCGCTCGGAGAAAGGTGTGCATCGGCTTGTGAGGCTCTCTCCGTACGATTCAGCCCACCGCAGGCATACATCTTTTGCGCTGGTGGAGGTTCTCCCGCAGATTGCGATGGATGACCCCGAAGTCGAAATTGATTCGAGTGATTTGAAAATAGATGTGTTCAAGTCATCGGGTGCGGGCGGACAAAATGTACAAAAGAATGCCACAGCGATCCGTATCACTCACATTCCTAGCGGAATTGTAGTCAGTTGTCAGAACGAACGGTCGCAGTTGCAAAATAAAGAAAATGCCATGCGCGTATTACGGGCTCGCCTGTTGGAGATGAAGCAGGCTGAGAAGGATGAGGAAGTCGCTGAATTACGCGGTGAATACACCAAGGCTGAGTGGGGCAGCCAGATCCGCTCGTATGTATTACATCCCTATCAGATGGTCAAGGATCATCGCACCGATTATGAGTGGGGCAATACGCAGGCGGTGTTAGATGGTGATCTGGATGATTTTATGGAAGCGTATCTGAAACAAATAAAGTGATATTGGTATTGGAACTATTAAGCGTTATGGATGTGTAAGGATAAACCTGAATACACCGTAATAAAATTTTAGAATGAACGTAGCAGAACTCCTAAACAAGGCGATCCAGGCTGCCCAAAGCGGTCGGGAGTTGACTGCGCGTGATTTGTTCCAGGATGTTGTGCGTATCGACCCGAAGAATGAAATTGCCTGGACGTGGCTTTCGGGCCTGCTGGACCCTCTCGAAGACCGTTTGGCGGCTTGTGAGAGGGTCTTGTCAATTAATCCCGGTAACCAGAAAATACATGCTTACCGAGATAAGCTGCTCAAGGAATACGATGTAGAGCAACGCCAAGAGGTTGTCGTGTTGGACGAACAGGTCCAGCGAGTGCGCTGGCTCCTCGAAGCTGGTAAGCGCGACGAAGCCTTGTTACAACTGCAAAATATCCTGCGCAAGGCGAATGGACACAAAGGAGCCTGGTCCTTATTTGCCGATTTGTCTGTTAGCATCGATGATAAATTACGTGCGTATGAAGCCATTTTGCGCAGTGACCCATCAGACAAATCCGCGCAAGAGGCCTTGAAGCGCTATCGCTATTATCAACGCAACCCAATTGCGCTGGCAACCCAGTACGAAGAAGATGGGGAGCTGGATAAAGCCCTGAACTTTTACCAGGTGTTGGCAACAGAGGCAGGCGACTCGCCCGAGTTTGAACGTATATATAAGAATATTATTCGCCTTGAAGATGCCAAACATGAAAATGTCCGCCATATCAAGCCAGCTTTTACTATCCTGCGCTTGAGTGTAGGCTTGCCTTTGTTATATTTAATGGAAGTACTTATCCAGGAGGGGCTGAATCCGATCATACATCCGGCGCCGCAATTATGGCTTGGTATCCCCCTGGTGGTCTTGGGCAGTTTTTTGCTGGCGGTTGCGGGATTGCGCGTGCGGCATGCAATCTGGCGCAGATGGTTCGGAGAGCAGGACGGCAGGGGCTCCAATGCCATGCGGACGGTTTTGGCAGTAACCGGCTGGATCCTGATTTTAGCGCCTCATCTGTTGCTTATGTGGGATTCTTATATCCGGATGCAGACTTTTCAAACCCCTACAATTCCCTGGATTAGATAACGATGATTCCGCTAAATGACACTGAACCCAATCGTTATTCTTGGTTTCCTTTTATGACGATCTCTTTGATTGCCATCAATACATTTATTGAGATTGCCAAACCTCTGTATTTGTCTGAGAATATGACCATGTGGCAATACTGGGAATTTGCGATGCGCTTTTATTTCACTCCCAATTTGATCCTCGCTGCAGAAGGTCCGGGTGTACTTTCGAGCATTACATCCATGTTTATGCATGCAAATTTCTTTCATTTATTGAGCAATATGGGCGCTTTATGGGTGTTCGGACGCAGGGTGGAAGATGCGTGCGGAGCTTGGAGATTTTTTGTCTTCTACCTGTTGGCCGGCATCAGTTCTGGCCTGATAACCGCACTGGCGATGTACAATTCGCCCACTCCCGGTGTGGGAGCGAGTGGGGCAATTTTCGGCGTGATGGGAGCCTATTTGCTCTTGTACCCGGCAGGACGAATTCGTACGCTGGTCATTATCAGTTTTGTGCCTGCCTGGCCGCGAATCCGGGCTGGCTGGATTGTGCTGTATTTTTTGGCAGTTCAAATCATCCCGGCATTAAACATATTATTTTCAGATGGAGACTATGGGGTAGGGTACTGGGCTCACCTTGGAGGATTCTTTTCGGCCCTGTTTATTTTTCTGTTTCTGCGACCGGAAGCTTTTGCGCGTTATCTGAGCGAGACTCCCGTTTAACAAAAAAACAGCCAGGCGTTCACCTGACTGTCTTGGTTTTTGGACTAACTGCCGGTTGGCAACCTTTTCTCCAACGTGCGGTTCAAAATATCTTCCTGCTCATCGGAGGAGCCGGCTTTTACACGTTTGGATTTGCTGCTTTTGTTGTCACGTTCGTTCGCGCGATCCAGGGCTTCCTGCCAGGCGATTTGCATAGCAGTCATTTCGGGCTCTTTTGACTCTACCTGGTTCTCAACATTCTGCGCTTCCTTCTTGGGCCTGCGCTTGCCACGCTCTTTCCGGGCTTCTCTCTTGGCCGGTTTCAATTCCTCGATTTCCAGCTCCAAAGCTTTCATGCTCAACCGGATTTGTTTTTTCCTGCGGTTGACGTCAAGAACAACGGCTTCAACTTCATCGCCTTCCTTGACGACTTCATTTGGACTTTTTATATAGCCGTGCGAAATTTCACTAACATGTACTAGGCCGGGACGTTCGCCGCCAAAATCGACAAACGCACCATAAGATTCCAGCCGTACAACTTTGCCTTTGACAACTGTCTCGGGCTTGATCTCATTCCATTCCATGGCCAGGGGTTCGATCATGGTCAGTTCAATGCGATCCTTCTTTACGCGGCGCACCCAGACTTCCACAGTCTGGCCAACTTGCACCACATCTTCTGGTTTATTGATCTGGTCTTTCTGTAATTGTGATATGTGTATGACACCAGGCAGTTCCTGTCCGATGTCTACTAGCACGCCAGCAAGGGTGGTCTTGACCACCTTACCCGTCAGTTTGGTCTTAGGTTCTAACGCGCTGACCTGCGCGGAAGTTTTCTCTTCGGTCATAATGTTACTCCTTCAAGGGGATAATACCGAACGCTGATTATACCTGCTTCGCGAACCTGCGTCAACTCGAAATGTGATTTTTCTTATAAACGTCTTATTTTGGCAAAAAGGGCTCTCTTGTCTATAGAAAAAGTTGTATTCTCTTCTTGACAGTTTGTTTCGAATTAGGTATATTGTTCGCAATAAATGTTGTTTTCGGAAATAAATAAGGGATATTATGTACGAAATCGACGAAAAAGACATAAAAATTGTCAATTTGCTGCTGGAAGATGGACGTATGACCGCATCTGATATCGCTCGCCGCATTGACGACATTTCGGAGCGGGCTGTTAGATATCGGATTGAGAGAATGGTAGAGGAAGATGTTATTCGTGTCAGTGCGATTGTCAATCCGCAGGCTTTTGGGTTAACCACTTTTGCAGATGTCTGGCTGGAAGTGGAATCTGACAAAATCCTGGAGGTTGCAAATAAGATGGCAGAATTCAAAAACGTATCCTATGTCGCTTGCGGGATTGGGGAAACAGACGTTAGCATCCAGGTGTTCGCAAAAGATACAGCGGAAGTTTATCGTTTTGTAACAGAAGTCGTGCGTAAAGTTCCCGGGGTCCGGAAAACAACTACATCCATTGTGCCAATTATTTTGAAGGACGTTTATCAATGGCGGGTGCCAGAATTGAAAAAATCCAGCGATTAGTTAATGATTTCGAGGTCAGGAGGTAGCATGAATTACGTTGGCCCAAAGAGTAAAGCCTTACAGCAGCGTGCTTTAAAAGTAGCGCCACTGGGGGCAAATTCTAATTTCCGATTTTGGGGGGAGGGGAATACGCTCTATATGGAAAAGGCCAAAGGAGCCTATCTATGGGATGTAGATGATAAACGCTATATTGACTATCGTCTGGCCTACGGACCGATTATCCTGGGCCACTCCTATGACGAGGTGGATACAAAAGTAATCGAAGAGATTCAGCGCGGCACGCTGGCTGCTATGACCTATGAACTGGAAGTTGCACTGATGGAACTGATCGTGGAGATGTGCCCATCTGTTGAGATGGCGCGCCTGGCCTGTTCGGGAACAGAGTCCACCATGCACGCCATTCGTGTGGCACGTGGATATACGGGTCGTGAATTGATTCTCAAATTCGAGGGAAATTATCACGGTTTCCATGATCATGTCCTTTGGTCGACATATTCCCCGGCTGAAACATATGGAAATCGGCGTAGCCCGATCCCGGTCGCTGCCAGTTCTGGAATTCCCAAATCGATGGCCGACAAGATCATTACACTCCCTTTCAATGAATTCGAAGGCTTCGAGCGCATGATGGATTCCTTCGGCGAGCAGATCGCTGCGGTGGTGACTGAACCATGCCAGGGAAATTGCGGATCTATTGAGCCTCAGCCCGGATTCCTGGAATTGATCAGGAAAAAAACGGAGGAGTACGGTTCGGTCTTCATCCTGGATGAAGTAAAGTCCGGTTTCCGGTTTGCTAATGGCGGCGCGCAGGAGTATTACAATATTCAACCTGACATGGCAACGTATGCCAAAGCTATGGGCAATGGATATCCTATTGCAGCCTTCGGAGGTAAGAAGGAGATCATGAGCGAAATTGGCAATGGTATCGGACACGGCGGGACTTACACGAACAATAAGCCTGGTGTGGCAGCCGGATATGCCACTCTCTCTATTTTGAAAAACCAGCCTATCATCGAGACAATCAATAAACGTGGCCATCGCCTGATAGATGGCCTGAGCGAAATCTTTGAAGACAATAGCATTCCGTCAGTGTTCAGCGGGCCGCCGTCCATGTTTTCGTTTGCGATAGGAATCGAGAAGCCGACTTGTCAGCGCGAGTGGGCGGAGAGCGATCGCGATTATTATTTGCGACTGGTGGATGCAGCTATCGAACGCGGCGCGCTGCCTGACCACGATGCTCGCGAACCCTGGTTCCTGAGTTACTCCCATTCTGAATTGGATATCGACGAGACCCTGAACATCTTTGCTGACATTGTTAAAACCGTCGAGCGCTAGGGAGTTCCTTGCGTTTGACTGATAAGGAGATAGATATGACAGAAATGACATCGCAAGAAATGGTTGACCTGAGCCGTGAGTACACTTTCTTCTCGTGGACAGTGCAGTCGCAGGCCAAACCTATCCCGGTAAAAAAAGCGGAAGGGGTTTACTTTTGGGATGTGGACGGGAAGCGATACCTCGATTTCTCATCCCAATTGATGAACACGAATATCGGCCACCAACATCCGAAAGTGGTCAAGGCCATCAAGGATCAGGCTGATGATCTGTGCTTTGTCCACCCCGGAAACGCAACAGCCCCCCGTGGCCTGCTCGGTAAGAAACTGGCCGAAGTCACCCCCGGAAAACTCAAAAAGACTTTCTATACCCTGGGCGGATCGGAAGCTAATGAAAATGCGATTAAGATCGCTCGTTTCTACACCGGGCGCCACAAAATATTAGCGCGCTACCGTTCCTATCATGGCGCAACGTATGGCTCAATTGCCCTGACCGGTGATTATCGCCGGAATGCGGTTGAACCTGTAATGCCGGGGGGCGTGCATTTCCTCGATCCCTTTTGCTATCGTTGTCCGTTCGGACAGAAAATAGAATCGTGTAATCGGGAGTGCATCCAGCATCTCGAAGAGGTCATCAGCTATGAGGGTCCGGAAAATATCGCGGCCATCATCATGGAGGGTGTAACCGGCTCGAATGGCATCATCGTTCCACCAGATGATTACTGGCCGCGCGTCCGCGAGATTTGTGATAAACATGGCATCCTGCTGATCTCGGATGAAGTTATGAGCGGTTGGGGTCGGACTGGGAAATGGTTTGCTGTAGATAACTGGGGCGTTGAACCCGACATCATTACGACTGCAAAGGGCATTACATCTGGGTATATGCCGCTGGGAGCAGTGATCGTTTCGGAGGACATTGCCAACTTTTTTGAGGATAAATATCTTTATGCCGGCCTGACCTATAACGGCCACGCGCTGGCCTGTGCCGCTGCTTTGGCAACGATTGATGTTTACGAGGAAGACGGTCTGATCGAGAACGCAGCCACGCTGGGCAAATATCTCGGCGAGGCGCTGGAGGATATCAAGGAACGACATCCGTCGGTAGGGGATGTGCGCTATATTGGATTGTTCTCAGCTATTGAACTGGTCGTCAATCGCGAGACAAAGGAACCTTTCTCGCCTGAAGTGATGGGTGAAGTGAAAAAAACCTTAATGGATAATGGCTTGTTCACTTTCATTATGGTGAAAGATATAGGAACGATGGTCTTTATTGTGCCGCCCTTATGCATAACGCAGGTACAACTGGATGAAGGTTTGGAGTTGGTTGAAAAGGCATTGGAAGTTGCAGATGCAAAGGTGAAATGAGATGACGAAAATTTTAAATTACATCAATAATGAATGGGTCGAACCCAAGGTAAGCGAGTACGCGGATGTCATAAATCCTGCCACGAGTGAGGTGATTGCAAAAACGCCCCTGTGTGGTAAAGCGGAAGTGGATGCAGCGGCGCAAGCGGCGGCAGCGGCCTTCCCGGCCTGGCGGGCTATGCCGACTCAGGATCGCATCCAATATCTGTTCAAATTACGCGATTTACTAAAAGCCAATCATGATGAAATAGGCAGAACGATCACAAACGAATGCGGCAAGACGTTTGATGAGGCTAAAGCTGAAATGGTACGCGCTATCGAAAATGTGGAAGTAGCCTGCGGCATGCCGATGATGATGAAAGGTGAAATCTCCGAAGATATCGCCCCCGGAATCGACGAGATCATGCTGCGCCAGCCTTTAGGCGTATGTGCCACAATAGCGCCGTTCAACTTTCCGGGCATGATCACCTTCTGGTATCTCCCATATGCGCTGGCGACTGGCAACACCTATATCGTCAAGCCTTCGGAAAAAGTCCCGATGACTATGCAATTGATCTTCAAATTGATCGAGCAGGTCGGTTTCCCGAAGGGCGTTGTAAATATGGTCAACGGCTCGAAGGATGCGGTGGATAGTATCCTCGATCATCCAGATGTCCGTGCGATCACATTCGTCGGGTCTACCAACGTGGCGAAGTACATCTACCGGCGTGCGGCTGAGAATGGGAAACGGGTGCAAGCCCAGGGTGGGGCCAAGAACCCGGTCATCATCCTGCCGGATGCGGACATGGAAATGACAACCAATATCGTCGCGGATTCGGCTTTCGGTTGCGCTGGTCAACGCTGCTTGGCAGTCTCGTTAGCAGTTACGGTTGCAGAAGCACGCAATTCCTTTACGGAATTGATTTGCGATGCGGCCTCGGACCGCGTGGTTGGCTATGGACTCGATGAAGGCGTTCAGATGGGGCCCGTTATTAACCAGTCCAGCAAAGAGCGCGTCGAGCAGTTGATCGGTTTGGGCGCAAAAGAAGGCGCATCCGCCCTTGTGGATGGGCGTGGGACAACCGTCAAAGGCTATGAAGGCGGCTCATTTATCCGGCCAACAATTCTGGCGGATGTCGAACTGAACAGTGAAATCTGGAAGACGGAAATCTTCGGCCCGGTGTTGAGTATGATGCATGTCAATACGATTGACGAAGCAATTGCCCTGGCAAACAGCCATGCTTATGGCAATCAGGCTAGCCTGTTCACGTCGTCCGGGTCGGCGGCACGTAAGTTTCGGTACGAGGTAGAAGCGGGCAACGTGGGCATCAATATCGGCGTAGCTGCGCCTATGGCCTTCTTCCCGTTCAGTGGCTGGAAGGACTCCTTCTTCGGCGACATGCACGGCCAGGGCATGGATGCGGTTGAATTTTTCACACAGAAAAAGGTTGTGATCGAACGCTGGCCGAAAGAGTGGTCGCGTAAATTTTAAACTAGGAGCGCTTCATGGGTGACACTTATGCGGTTGAGTTGGTAGATGTTGTAAAACGATTTCCAACTCCTGAAGGGGGAGTCGTATCTGCTGTTGACCACGTTTCAGTGCAGATCAGGGATGGCGAGTTTTTCTCACTGCTCGGTCCTTCGGGTTGTGGAAAAACAACTTCGTTGCGCATGATAGCGGGCTTTGAAATACCCACAGCGGGCAGCATCCTTATCCGTGGGAAAGAGATGGGTTATGTGCCTGCCTTTACACGACCGGTGAATACGGTGTTTCAGCAATATGCGCTCTTCCCACACATGACCATTGAGGAAAATGTTGGCTTTGGCTTGGAAATGAAAGGTGTGCCACGCGCCGAAAGACAAAGAAGGGTTGAAGAAACTCTAAATATGGTCAGGTTATTAGGCACAGAGAGGCGCAAACCGAACCAGTTGTCCGGAGGCCAACAGCAACGCATCGCGCTTGCCCGCGCGCTGATCAATAAACCGGAAGTGTTATTGTTGGATGAACCCCTTGGAGCGCTCGACCTTAAACTACGCAAGGAGATGCAACTGGAGCTTAAAACCCTTCAGCGGGAAGTGGGTATTACATTCATTTACGTAACTCATGACCAGGAAGAGGCACTGACAATGTCAGATCGAATAGCAGTGATGAGCCAGGGCCGGTTGCTCCAAATTGGCACAGCGCAAGAGATTTATGAGCGGCCTCAAAGTCGCTTCGTAGCAGATTTTATCGGTGAAACGAATTACCTGGAAGGCAGTGTCCTCCGTAAAGAAGAGCCGTATGTAGAAATCGCCCTTGAAGCGGGCGGCAAAGTGTGGGTTACATCAGGGCAGGACGTACAGGTGGATGATAAAGTGTATGTAGCTGTACGTCCTGAGAAGGTTGTGTTCCATGGGGAGCAGGAAGAGCGTATCGAAAATGCTCCTGTGGGCACTATTGCTGATCATATCTATATTGGTTCAGACACTGTCTACATTGTAGAGTTCCCGAACGGTTCCCTCTTGAGGTCGCGTAATCAGAATCTAAATACATTTGAGAGTTCGCATTTGGCGAGAGGCTCAAAGGTTACACTCACGTGGCCGAAAGAGTCGTCAAAAGCATTCAGCGCTCGAGCTGAATAAGGGGTAGGGAATGAAGCAGTCAATCAAAAAACGACGCAATTGGATGCTCTTCGGATTGATTTTTCCAAGCTTGTTCTGGTTAGTGGTCTTCTTTTCTATTCCGCTTTTGATTGTGCTGGCGATGAGCTTTGGGCAGAGGGGGACATATGGCGGTGTAGTCTGGAACCTGAATCTTGAAAACTTTAGTCGATTCCTGAATCCTGAAGACCCTCTGTACCTACGCATCTTTGGCCGAACGATTTTTATTGCTGCCGTTACAACGATTGTTTCTTTTCTGATAGGTTATCCGCTTGCATTTTGGATTGCTTCACAATCCCCAAAAACACGCAATACATTAATTCTGTTGTTGATGGTCCCTTTTTGGACGAACTTCCTGGTTCGCACCTATGCCTGGATCCTGATATTGCGTGATCAAGGGCTGATCAACACAATCTGGACGGGGACACTGAACGGTTGGTTCGTTGGTCTTGAAACGGCCATGCCATGGCTTCCTCTGGAGGGACTGATTAACCTGACGACCAATCCGCTCCCGCTATTTGGTACTGACCTGGCAATCATCATTGGCCTGGTCTATGGTTGGCTGCCGAATATGGTGTTGCCATGTTATGCGGCGGTCGAACGTCTGGACAATTCGCTGGTCGAAGCGGCTTATGATCTGTATGCCAACCGTACCAAGGCGTTTCTGCGGGTGATTTTCCCGCTGACAATTCCGGGGGTGGTGGCGGGTTCGATCCTGGTTTTTATTCCTTCGTTGGGGGCTTATGTAACCCCCGATCTTTTAGGCGGCGCGAAGACAATCATGATTGGGAATGTGATTTACTCGCAGTTTATGTCGGCCCGCGACTATCCTTTCGGCGCAGCTATCTCGATTATCTTAATGGCATTGATGCTGGCGGCCACGTTGATTTATTTCCGTTCAACGTCTGCATCAGAACAAGGTGAAGCGCATGAATAAGGCCATGCAAGTGGAGAAAAAGCGACAACCACGCACGCTCCAGATCGGCCGGCATGTGATGAATTTGCATGGATTGATGAGCTATTTTTTCCTTTATGCGCCAATATTGATTCTGATTGTCTTCTCGTTCAATGCTTCCAGATTTGCTTCGGCGGCCTGGAGAGGTTTCACCTTCGATTGGTATGTGCAGCTATTTCATAACGAAGCGATCGGGTCTGCACTGAGAAACAGCCTGTACATAAGCCTGTCGTCAACTATCGTTTCCACTATATTTGGGACGATGGTTGCTCTGGCAATGGAGCGCTATACTTTCCGCGGTAAATTAGCGTTCGATGCATTGCTATATTTGCCGGTCATTATTCCCGATATCGCCATGGCGGTGATGTTGCTGCTGTTCTTCGTGCTTTCCAAAATTCCGCTAGGAAAATTGACCATCATCATTTCACATATTGCCTTCAACATTTCTTTTGTGGCTATTGTAGTGCGCGCGCGTTTAGCCCAGTTCGATAGGACGCTTGAAGAGGCAGCTCAGGATTTGTACGCTGACAACTGGCACACTTTTAGAAAAGTTACTTTACCATTGTTGATGCCGGGCATTTTGGGCGGAGCATTACTGGCTTTCACCTTATCGCTGGACGATTTTGTCATCACGTTCTTCACAGCAGGGCCGGGATCGACCACGCTTCCATTGCGTATTTACTCCATGGTCAAGCTGGGTGTAACACCGGAGATCAATGCACTCTCAGCCATCATGATACTCGTCTCTATTGTGCTAGTCTTCTCGTCTCTATTCTTGCAGGGAGGAGGTGATGGGAAGATAGATTTTATGTAGAGCCTACAACTTTCTGTGTAACATTCATTTCGAAATCCAAGGAGGAAGAAAATGAAAAGAATGCTGATTGTCCTTGCGCTGGTCGGTGTTTTGGCCATTACGATCTCTGCTTGTTCTGGAACCGGTGGAGAGCCAGCAATTGCGGATGAACTGTACATCTACAATTGGTCGGAATATATCGATCCTGAAGTGTTTACGGCATTTGAGGAAGAATATGGTGTGAAAGTCATCGAGGATACATTCTCCAGCAATGAAGAGCTATTGGCGAAACTTCAGGCAGGCGCCACAGGCTATGATTTGATTGTGCCCTCAGACTATATGGTTGAGATCATGATTGGGGAAGGCTTGCTGACAGAAATAAACCATGAGAATATCCCAAACCTGGCAAATTTGTCTACGCTATTCTCAAGCCCACCTTACGATCCCAGCCTGACGTACTGTGTACCCTATCAGTGGGGTACAACCGGGATTGGCTATAACAGCGACGTGGTCGAACCGGATAGTTGGGCTTACGTCTTCGATCCTGATATTGCATCAGAATATTCAGGAAAGATCACCATGCTTAACGACAGTCGCGAGTCCATCGGTGCCGCGCTCAAATATCTGGGTTATTCTCTCAACTCTACAAATGAGGACGAGCTTGAAGAAGCCAAACAACTTTTGATTTCGATCAAACCCTATCTCTTGGCTTATGATAGTGACCAGTTTGAAGATTTGATTGCAGCCGATGAAGTTGTATATGGACATGGTTGGAGTGGCGACTACTTTGCCGCAGCTGAGGAAGATGAGCGCATCTGGTATATCATCCCTGCGGAAGGTGGTGTTGTCTGGGCCGATAATTTGTGCATTCCGAATACATCTAAAAATGCATACACTGCAGAGTTGTTTATCAACTTTATCTTGCAGCCTGAGGTCGCTGCCCAGATCACAAACTTCACCTGGTTTGGCAGTCCGGTAGAAGCTGCCAACGAGTTCATCGATTCGGAAATCCTCGAAGAACCTGCCATTTATCCTCCGCCCGAGGTCATGGCCAAGCTTGAATGGATTCAGGATGTGGGTGATGCCACACCGATTTACGAACGCATCTGGACCGAAGTCAAAGCAGCCAGTGAGTAGGATATATTCACAAGGGCGAGTCGCAGACTCGCCCTTGTGTTTTTAGTTTCGAGTATTTTACATTGAGTGATCTGTATCAAGTAGGAC